>CAMAJR010000005.1 GCA_945835885.1 uncultured Alphaproteobacteria bacterium | reverse complement strand
AAAAAAATGCGGATAATGAGTCAGATGCGCCGTGATTTTTGAGTGCCGTGTAGATAAAGCTACACAAGAAAAACGGCATTGCGCCTCACAAAAAAAATGCGGATAATGAGTCAGATGCGCCGTGATTTTTGAGCGCCGTGTAGATAATGCTACACAAGCGAAAAAATTACAAGCAGATGACCATTATCCGCATTTTTTATATTTCTTTACGGGCGGAAAGTGCCAACTGTATCGTTCCGTCGTCCATATAATCAAGCTCTGCGCCGAGCGGCAATCCCTGTGCCAAAGTCGTCACTTTAAGCGGATATTCTTTAAGGCGCGAAAGCAAATAATGGGTTGTGATTTGCCCGTCAATGGTTGCCGGCAGAGCCAAAATCACTTCTTTGATTTGCCCTTGGTTTAAGCGTGAAAACAGCGATTCGATATTTAAATCTTCCGGCGTAATGCCGTCAAGTGCTGAAAGAATACCGCCCAAAACGTGGTATTGACCTTTGTAGAGGCCAACACGTTCCATCGCCCACAAATCAGCGACATCCTGCACCACGCAAACCAATTCGGTATCGCGCGACGCATCGGCGCATATTGCACACGGCTCCTCGGTATCAAAATTGCCGCAAATCGGACATTTTTTAATGTTGTCCGCCACATTTTGAAGCGCATCAATCAAAGGCAACAGCGACGCATCCTTTTTTTTAAGAAGATGCAAAACAATACGTCGTGCCGACCGCGCGCCCAAAGCCGGCAGTTTTGCAATAATTTTTATCAATTTTTCGATATCGTTGCCTTGCACTGCTTAATACCTAAAACGGAAGTTTCAAGCCGCCTAAGCCAACGCCGCCGGTGGCTTCTTTCATACCTTCTTCCATCATAGCGTCAACTTTGACATGCGCATCATTGTAGGCTGCCAAAATCAAATCCTCAAGCATATCGACTTCTTCGGCATTGACCAACGATTTATCAATGCTGAGTTTTTTCATTTCCGACTTGCCGTTCAGCACAACTTTTACCAAACCGCCGCCGGCAGTTCCTTCTTGTTCCTGTTCACCGAGTTTGGCCTGTGTTTCTTGCATTTTGCGTTGCATTTGCTGCGCTTGTTTCATTATACCTTGAATATTTAACATTATTTAATCCTCATATTCTTGTGTTTCCGTTATATTTTCTTCACCGGAGAGTTCTGTCGGCTCTTCATCTTCTGCTTCTTGAACACTCTTGCGAATAATTGTTTCTATTGTAGCACCGTTAAATTCATTAAGTATAGCACGAACCAACGGATATTCAGAGATATTTTTCTTATTTTTATTCAGTTCTTTTGCTTCGATAAACGCCAACGTTTCTCCAAGCGGTTCATAATCTATATCAAACTTCCAAGCTGTGCCGGTTTCTTTTTCCAAAAACGCACGCAAATCATGAATAAGATTTTTATCTGCTTTATCGGAAATTGCAAGCCGAATTTTACCGTTTTCAAACGATTTGAACGACACATCGTTTTTGACGGCATACATCAGCAACGGCTGTTTTTTTGCCGTCAGCAGTTTCAGTAAGTCGCCCGTTGAATCAAGAACGATTTTTTCCGAATCGGCATTCATCGAATCGGTCATCAGATTATTTGCGGCGCTATTCTTCAGTCCGGATTTTTTTTTTAATTCCTCAAGCAAGCTTGCAGGAGTTGGTAAGGCCGCCGAATATGCAATCCGTATCAATATCATCTCAAGCGCATCTATTTGCACGCTTGCATATTGCAGTTCACTTAGCCCCTTAATCAGCATTTGCCATATTTTAGAAAGAATACTGACCGGCGCGGCGTTTAATTTTTTGCACAGCATTTTATCCGCTTCGCTTAATGACGCGTCATCGGCAAAATCCGGCAAAACTTTCACTTTTGCCAACAAGTGCGTAATTTCGATTAAATCCTGCAACACTAACATCGGCGTTGCACCGTCGGCATACATTGTCTGCAATATCTGCAAAACCGCCGACACATCGCCACCCAACAGTTTTTCATACAGCTCACCGCTTTGTTGCCGGTCAACCATACCTAACATATTTTGAACCGTGTCATTTTTAACTTTGCCGTCGCCTAATACGATTGCCTGATCAAGCATCGAAAGTCCGTCACGCGCCGAACCGTCTGCCGCGCGTGCCACAGCGTGCAACGCTTCTTCGTCGTATTCTATATTTTCTGCCGCTAAAACTTTGTGAAAAAGTGTCATCAGAGTTTCAATGCTCAAACGTTGTAAATCAAAGCGCTGACAGCGCGACAAAATCGTCACAGGAACTTTGCGAATCTCGGTTGTGGCAAAGATAAATTTAACGTGTGCCGGCGGTTCTTCAAGCGTTTTTAACAATGCGTTGAATGCACTTTTTGAAAGCATATGCACTTCATCGATTATATAAACCTTGTAACGCGCGATAACCGGTTTGTAGCTGATACCGTCTAAAATTTCGCGCATATCATCAACACCGGTTTTAGAAGCCGCATCAAATTCTATAACATCAATATGCCGCCCCTCGGCAATGGCCTTGCAGTTTTCGCAAACACCGCACGGTTGAATCGTCGGTCCGCCCTGCCCGTCTTCACCAACGCAGTTTATTGCGCGTGCTATCAGGCGTGCGGTTGTTGTTTTGCCGACACCGCGAATCCCCGTAAGAATATAGGCGTGATGCAAGCGGTTGTTTTTAATGGCATTGGTCAATGTTTGCACCAAAGCATCTTGTCCGAGCAAATCCTCAAATTTTTGCGGACGATACTTGCGTGCCAACACCACATACTGATTATTTTCGTTTTTTTCTGCCATTTGACCTTCTTAAATTTTGAGGCGAAGGGACTCAGACCTCATACAATCCCGTTACGGCTGCTTTTTTCCAAACCTGACCGAGTTGGCGGGGGTATAACCCTGAGCCCTTCACAAACTTTATTTATATTCAAGCAAAATATCTTGTTTTGCAAGTAAAAAAATCATTTAATACACGACCGGAACATTTTGCAATTCCGCGGCACTCTTGCCGAAAATCTGCGGCATTTCGGTATAACCGGCGGTCTGATTCACATTTTTCGCCGGATATCCGTGGAACTGCGACGGAGCGTATTCCACCACATATTTGCCGCCGGAAGATATTGTGACGATATCCATACTGTGTTCGCTTGTTCCGTCTGCAAAAATACGGAACGAACCGCTCATACCCGAATAGCCCTCCGGCCGTAAAATCTGTTCATAGACATTACCGCCCTGACGCGCCACCATTGACGCCAACGCGACCGCATCATAAGCAAAAATACTCAAATCATTCGGACGTTCACCGAACAAATCATTGAATTTTTCAGCAAAACGACTCTGATTTTTGAGCGATATGACAGGATACGCCGCTCCGTAAAGTTCCGTTTCTTTATTAAGTGCGCCGTTGTTCCAAACCGATGTTCCCAAAAACAGCACCTCCGGCGCAGCCACATCATAATAGCTGAACATCGATGATATGGCTTTAAGACGATTGCCTGTTTCCGGTATCAGCAAAGCGTCAAAATCAACCCCGCCGCTTTTCATTTGTGTGACCAAATCGGTAAAATCCATACTCGACGGCGCATAAAAACCGACTTTTACCACGCTGATACCTTTGTTTTGTGCCGCTTTCATCAGCGAGTGATACATATTTTCTCCGCTTTGGTTATTCGGCAAAACAGCCGCAATGCGTGAACGGCCTTGAGATGCGGCATAGTCAATAATGCGATTGATTTGGTTTTGATTCAGCAACCCCAAAGAATAGATGCCGCTTTGCAAAACATTCGGCGCTGTTGAAAACGATACAACCGGAATATTCTTATTTTTGGCTTCAGTGCTGACAGCGGCCACTTCTTCACTTGTCAACGGGCCGAGAATCATATCACTGCCGGCATTAAGCGCATTTTCAATCGCAACTCTGGCGCCGTTGCCCGTGCCTTTGGTATCATAAAACTGCACGACCAAATTATTATTGTTTATATCACCGATAGCCATCATTGCCGCATTTTTCATACTCTGTCCGGTTGATGCGGCATGACCGCTCAGCGGCAACAACATTGCCACCCGAAAACTGCCGGCACCGCCTAAATCAACCTGAGAATAATCGGTCATATCGGTCATACTGACGGCTTTTTTGTCGGCAGCATAGTGCTGATAAGGGTCATAATCGGTACCGCGATGCCACAAAGACGGCATTTGAGAGCAACCGCACACAACCGCGCACATAAAAAAGATACTAACTTTTTTTAACACTTGCTTTTTTCCTCAAAATATCAAACAATATATTATCAATAATGCTAAATATCTTTTTTGTAAAGCTAAAGTTTAATAAAATGTTAAGAAACGGACTCTATATCATTGCGACCCCTATCGGCAATTTGCAAGATATTTCGGCACGAGCGCTCGACATTTTGCGCGAAACCGATATTGTTGCCGCCGAAGATACGCGTATGGCTAAAAAGCTTTTTTCGCTTTTGGGCTTGCCCCTCAATAAAAAATTCATTAAATACGAAGACCACTCCGAAGAAAAACAGTCACAGGTTTTAATTGACCTGATTGATGCCGGCTCGGCCGTTGCGCTCGTATCTGATGCCGGCTCGCCGCTGATTTCAGACCCCGGCTATAAGTTAGTGCGTAAATGCCGTGAGCAAGGTGTATATGTGACTGCTATCCCGGGTGCTTGCGCCGTCATTACGGCGTTGCAACTTTCGGGACTGCCGACCAACCGCTTTATGTTTGCCGGATTTATTCCCAACAAAGACAAAGCGCGCGCCGATTTGTTTGATGAGTTGAAAAATATCGATACAACGCTGATTTTTTACGAAACAGCACCGCGCCTTTTGAAAACACTTGAGCAAGCCGATACCGTTTTCGGAACACGCGAAATTGCCGTTGCCCGCGAATTAACCAAAATGTATGAAGAAGTCATTACCGGTAGTTTTGCCGAAGTTATTACCCGATTTACCACCGATGAACCGCGCGGTGAATTTGTGCTAATGATTGCACCGCCGACCGTGACCGAACACAAACTTGAAGATGTGCGCGATATTTTAAAAGCAAGGTTGCGTGAAACATCTCTCAAAACAGCGGTCAAAGAAATTTGTGAACAATATTCATTTAGCAAAAATGATGTCTATGCCTTGGCGTTGGAGCTGAAAGATGAATAGCTATGTGCGTGGAAGATTTGCCGAATTTTTGGCACGAACGTATATGCGCGGACACGGCTTTAGAATTGTAGCACAAAATTATGTTACCGGCCGAGGCACAACAGCCGGCGAAATCGATTTTATTGCCAAACGCGGTAAAATGTTGGTTTTTGTTGAAGTTAAACAACGAACAACACTTACGGAAGCCGCTTACGCCATTACATCGGCACAACGTCAACGGTTGATTCGCGGTGCCAAAAGCTTTGTAAAAAACAATCCGCAATATACTGATTTTGATTTGCGCTTTGATGCCGTTTTAGTGGCATTTCCTCTGTCTATCCGTCATATTCCGAATGCTTGGAGTGAATAAATCGGTACAAAATCCACATTTATGCTTGCATTATGCCGATTGACGTGATACTTATAGTAAGTGTGTTTATTTTTGGGAGCGAAAAAGATGATTGAAATGCCGCAAAATTTAGTCGAAATGGCGCTCAAAACAATGGGCGACAGATGGAAAGTTATGATTATTCAAGAACTGATGGACGGCACTAAGCGCTTTGGCGAAATCAAAAAAGAATTGGGTGATATTACACAAAAAGTTCTGACGGCAAATTTACGCGCGTTAGAAGAAAAAGGTATTCTCATCCGCACGGTTTATGCACAAATTCCGCCAAAAGTCGAATATACATTGACTAATTTGGGATACAACCTGAAGCCGGTGTTAGATTCGATGCGTGAATGGGCGGAAGAATATTATAATCAAAACGTCAAAAAACTTATGCCTGCATTAAGTTAAAAAGACAGATTTCCATAAGCCCCGCATACTGAACTTTTCTCCTAATAGGGATTTATTCTTTCCGGAGGACTGTTTATAACTTGCGGGGCTTTTCTTATACCAAAATAATTCCGTCCGGCAATCTCGGTAAAATAAACCTAACAGCATCATTAAATAAAATTCGGCTTTTCCGCAAAAAAAAATTGCCGACAGAAC
This sequence comes from uncultured Alphaproteobacteria bacterium, assembly GCA_945835885.1. GTDB lineage: Bacteria > Pseudomonadota > Alphaproteobacteria > RF32 > CAG-239 > RUG410. Next base: position 36,185 of record CAMAJR010000005.1, on the reverse strand, counting down.
AATCTGCCGACAATTAGAATTTGCTGATATGCTTCTATTGCTTGAACCAATGAATCGCTTGAGCGCATTGTTCCTGACTTTTGCCTTTTACTCGGCAACGATTAACTTCAATCGTCGGAGTTTTATCCATCGAAAAACATCCTTCGCCCAAAAGCATAATATCCTTATAAGTTTTGACTCCCGGATTAACTTTATGCATTTGAATCGACGTTCTGATTTCAGGCCAAATCAATTGAAAACTCAAGTTATGGATTCGCTCAATCATATCATTAAGGACATAAACGCGCAGTGAACACTTGACAATGCCGTCCATACCTTTTTCGGCTTTATAGTTATCAATAAAAACCAAAATTTTGCGGTCGTCCGGATCGCCGAATACAACTTTGCCGTTGACAATTTTATATTGGAAAACGTGTCCGACAGAATTGTCATAAACTTTTTCTTCTTGTTCTTTGTAGCCGCCGATATTGACTTGAGCCGGAATGAATACTTCATCATTATCTTCAGCATTCTTATCCGCTGTCTCATCGTTTGTTTCATCATCGGGCAATACGGTTTTATCTTCCGTTTGTTTCGCATTTATGTTTGATGTTTCTTCAACATTAAATTCCGGCGAAAAGGTTTGTGCATCGGCATTATACACACCGAACACAAACAACACAAACAACAAACTGATAATCCGCATTTTCATATATCCTCTGACATCGGTCATATAGCACCAATCTTATTTTTTCCTTATCTTTGGTGTTCTGGTCTGACTTGTCCTCCTTTTAAGTTTTCTTCTTACTCGTCTTTTTCAGTTTCTTCCTCGAGGTCCTCTTCTTCCGGCATTTCGATAATTTTATCGAGTTCCGCATCAATCTCTTCTATATTTGTCAGAGCGGCTTCAAAGGCCTCTTTAATACCGGCGAGTTCTGCTTGTTTTGCTTCTTCGGCCTGTTGTTGCAGCACACTTTCCGGCACATCTTTGAATTCGGAATAGTATTCAGGATTTTTAGAATTGATGTAGTCAAAGCGGCCCATACAGCTACCCGTCCCGATTCTGCGGTTGTTACGCACAACGATTTTGTCTCCTTCGGCAATACAACTGTTGACTTTATATTCGAGTTGGTCGAGTAACAAGAAGCATTTATCCGTATCAACCGTAAATTCAAAACTCTTTTGTTGATGCGGCGGAACTTTTTCGAGAGTTATCGCCTTTGTAATAACGGTTAACGCCTCTTCCGGTTTGGCTACGGTTTGAACATCGCCATCTTGAATTTTATATTTTGCGGAAATACTGTCTTTCCATATAAAATCAAGATTAGCTTCTTGCACTTCTTTATCCATACGGTTAAACACCGTTACCATAAACGAGCATTTGTCAACCAAATCATTTTCATTTTTTTGCGGCTTAATGTCTTCGATTCTGAAAATAATACCATTTGCTTCAGAAGTCGGTTCAACTTCTTTTTTATCTTCTTTTGCTACTTCGGCCTCTGCTTTTGCTTTGGCTTTGGCTTGTTTTGCCGCCTTTGCTCTTACCATTTTGGCAATTCTGCCTAACGGCTTTCCGTCTTCTTGCACCGGACAATCCGCACTGTTATCTGCCGGACGCGCAAATGATGCGGATACGGCAAATACGGCGAATCCGCAAACAAGACAAGCTACTGAAAATTTATTTATCAACTTCATTTTTATTCTCCAAAGAATTAAATCTGACTCGATTATAAACGCTTATTGTTTAATTTTTCTTAATTTTCTAAAAAAAGCTATATTTCTTCCAATTTACGTTTTAAGCGCAGCAAATCACTCCACGATTTTGCCTTCTGCGCGGCCGTGCGCAACAAATACGCCGGATGAAAACTCGACAAAGTCGGGATAACTTTACCTTTTTCGGTTGTATAGTCGATAAAATGTCCGCGCAAAGAAGATATGCTTTCGTTGTTGTCCAACAGCGCATTAGCGGCACTCCGTCCCAAAATAAAGATAATTTTCGGGTCCACCAATTCAATTTGACGTTTCAAAAACGGCAAGCAGGTAACTATTTCCTCGTCGGTGGGGGTTCTGTTCCCCGGCGGACGCCACGGCAAAATGTTGGTAATATAGCAATCGTGACGGTTTAATCCGATTGTCTGCAACATCTTCGTCAGTAATTGACCGCTTTTGCCGACAAACGGTTCGCCTAACCTGTCTTCATCACTGCCGGGGGCCTCACCGATAATCAAAACTTCGGCTTGCGGATTGCCATACCCGAACACGGTGGAACTCGCCGAAAATTTGAGCGAACAACCATCAAAATTTTCCACCATCGCCTTCAAATCATCAAGCGTTTGTGCCTTTTGACACAACTCTTCGGCATTGCGGCTCGCCGCCATATTGATTTGTGAAAGGGGCGTAATTGCCGGACGCACCGCGTCATTTTCTACCGTGGCGGGATTTTGTGCTTTTGCAGCGGGAGTTTCTGCCGGTTGCAACACGTTCATCGGCTTATCGGCGCAAAAATCCTCTACGCCGCTTAATAAATACCACTCAACTATTGCCTCGATATCTGACATCTTTTCTCCGTTTAGTGTGAGTATAGTCATAAATACTTTTTTTGCAATACAAACCGAGCGCTTTGCACAAACGCTTTTTATGGGAGATACGGGCGCGGATTAACGGCCTTTTTGCCGGTTCTGACTTCAAAGTGCAGCTGTGGTGTCGTCACACCGCCGGTGCTGCCGACGGTGGCAATTTTTTCGCCGCGAACGACCTTTTGCCCTTTACGCACAAACAATTTATCATTATGAGCATAGGCGGTTATCCAACCGTCACCGTGTTTGATTAAGATTAAATTACCAAACCCCTTAAGCTCGTTGCCGGCATACGCAACCGTTCCGCCATCTGCCGCTTTAACCATTGTTCCGCGTGCTGCTTTAATGTTTATACCGTCATTTTTACGGCCTTTTCCTAAATTACCGAAACCGGAAATAACCGTTCCCTGAACCGGCCATACAAATTTGCTGCTGCGTTTAACGGCAGGCGGAGTCGTCGGCACTGCATTTTGTTGATATTTTTGCGCATTAGACACGCTCTGCGTCGGCGTTTGAGTATGTGTTGCCGCTGAAACTGCCGAAACAGGCAGCACAAGTTTTTGCCCGACGGCTAAAGAATACGGCGTTTGCAGATTATTAACCCGGCTGAGCGTCACCACATCTATCTTATGTTGCCGGGCAATGCTGTATAAACTCTCACCGCGCTGCACAATATGATATTGTTGAGTCGGTAAGTTCAAAGTTTGCCCGACATACAGCGTGTATGGCGAAGATAAATGATTGGCGCTGATTAAATCTTTTATCGGCACATTATAACGGCGAGAGATACTGTATAGCGTATCTCCTTTATGCACAACAATTTTGCCGCCGTTGCTGCCCCACCAATTCAGCGAAGCACAACCGCACAAAAAACAAATCGTTATCAATATGCAAAACTTTTTCACATTCATCTCCGTTTCAAAAAGATTATACGGAAAAATTGTTTATTTTTACTTAATCTTCTTTGTTTTCTTGCAAAGGCCATTCCTGCTTTTTGAAAAATTGTTTGCGCTCACGGCGACTCATTGACCATATATTGCCCAATCCGTTAATCGGTTGCACCGTATAAAGTGACTCAAAATTAAAATCACGGCTGAAAAAAATCGATGTGGCTTTGGTGTAATTATTCATTGGACAAAAACCGTAAAAATCAACTTGAAGCAAGTTTGCATTACGCAGATTTTTAACGGCGCCCTGATATTCTAAGCTGGTATTTACACGGTCGCTGTCGTCTAAGATAATCATACCGCCTTGTACCAATGCCTCAATAGCGCAAGCAGCGCATTCGGCACGCCGTTTGCCATCAATCACAATCACATCATATTTTTCGCCGTCCGCAAAAATCGTATTTTCATAACCCTCTTTCTCATCGCAATATCGCATCTGCCAATTCGGGGCGGAAAATTCTTGTGAAAATTTTTCAAACCACTCCGGTTTGTCTTCAATACTCACCACCTTTTGCGCGCGTTTAGCCCAATACATTGACGAATATCCGGTGCCGTATTCAAAGACTTTTTTGCGGCTGTAATCAAATTGTGAAATATATTCAATTGCCGGATATGTGTACCACGGAATCGGATTACCGTCGCGGTCAACGCAGACCTTTTCGTTCATACTGCGTTCTATGGCAAAATCTTTGCGCCACATTTCGATAAACTGTTGAAATCGCTCGCTATACATCGTGGTTCCCCTTTTATTTACATACGCCTTATAACAACATTTTTGCGCTTTGTATAGATTATTTATTGATTTTTAACTTAAAAAATCCTATATTCTTAACAGATGTTTTAGTTATTAAGGAGAGTAAAATGGATATGAACGAATATCAGCACAAATCGCCGGTTGAATTGGTGCACAAAAGCGAAACCTACGTTGACCAGGGTTTGCGTCAATATATGATAAAAGTGTTTAATTATATGGGAGCGGGCTTACTCGTGACGGCGCTCGTGGCGTATTTGTTTGCGTCAACACCGGCGTTGCTGAGCTTGTTATACACTCCGAAAGGTATGACAGGGCTCGGCTGGCTTGTCGCTTTTGCACCGCTGATTTTGATTTTCGGATTTAATTATGTGGCGGCAAACAAGAGTTTGAGCGCGGTTCAGTTCACATTTTGGCTGTTTTCGGCACTGATGGGCGCGTCTTTATCGTGGGTATGTTTGGCATACACCGGCGCAACGATTACACGCGTGTTTTTAATCACGTCAGGCACATTCGGAGCAATGAGTCTCTACGGCTACACGACGAATCGTGATTTAACCAAAATCGGCAGTTTTCTGTTTATGGGTTTAATCGGGCTGATTATCGCCAGCATTGTTAATATCTTTATGCAAAGTCCGGCGCTGTATTGGGCGTTGTCATACATCGGCGTTGCGATTTTTGTGGGTTTAACCGCGTTTGATGCACAACGCATTAAGCAAATGTATTACTACGGCGACGGCTCGGGCGATATAACGGCGCGGTTTGCCATTTCAGGCGCACTCAGCTTGTATCTTGATTTTATCAACTTGTTTTTGTATTTGTTGCGTATTTTCGGTGACAGAAGATAAGAGCAGGCACAATTCAAAAGACCGCTGTATCTTCAGCGGTCTTTAACTTTCCTCACGCAAATATTCCGGCGGAATGTAGCCGCCTTTAAGCACAATCAGATAGTGACGCACCACCGCATAAAGCAAATCTTTGGCGGCATCAACTTTTTCCCAAGTAAGCGGTGACAAGTCAATATCTTCCTGCTTAACCTCAAAGAATTTCTCATTATAGCCGCCGGCCTCCGAGCTGTTTTTGCACCAAATTGACTCAACCAAACCGGCTTTCAACAAATCTTCCAATTCAAACGAAAACAATGCTGAGCGGTCAACAATCGCTTTTAACACGGCATCGTTTCCCTGCCATTTTATCGGTTCGGTTAGGCACGAAATTGCTCGACTTCTGCCGGCAAAAGTTTTATCAAGCCAAGCCATTATCTCATCACGATTTTCCGAACCGGCACGATGGGCATAAGCACGCAAGTCTCGCGGGCCTTTTGATATTGACAGCAACCCGCGTTCTATAACGGTATTTTCCTTGGGAGCATAGTGATATAAACGCATTAAATCTCCTTATTACTTTGAATATTGTGCATTTTACACCTTTTTACCGCTTGTTTCAATATTAAATGCGCATAAAAAAATACCTCGCGTGTGTTAAACGCAAGGTATTTTTTTGTTATAGAATTATAAAAGACCTTCTTCCTTTGCCAACTTCTCAATCTCGTTGATGTAGTCCGTTATGAGAGACAGACCGTTGGCCCAGAAGTCAGGTGAGTCGGCGTCAATACCGAACGGCTCGAGCAAGCTCTTGAAGTCCTCAACACCGGTATTCGAAAGCATATCGATATACAGGTCGTCGAAATCCTCCTGAATCTTAAACTCGCCTTCCTCATCCCACTTGTCGTAGGCCTTGATGAGGTTGTTGACCACCAGACCGGCAAAAGCGTAGGAGTAGACGTAATACGGCAATCCGAAGATATGCGATATTCCCATCCACATACACTCTGCGTCCTTGCCGATGTCAAAGCCCAAGCAGCGAGAGTTCTCCTCACGCCAAATCTGGTTCAGACGCTCGGTCGAAAGTTCGCCCTTCTTGCGCTCTTTGTGCGTGCGGTTCTCGAACTTGTAGAACGAAATCTGCCGATGGATAGAGTTAATCATATCCTCAACCCTGTTAATCAAGAGCGACAGCTTCTCGCGATTGGTCGTCGCTTTAGACATCTGCTGCTTAAAAATCAGGTTCTCGGCAAACTCAGAAGCCACTTCGGACAGAGCGGTCGGGGTCGAATCGTTCAAAACACCTACCTGTGCCGCCAGAATATGGTGCACGGCGTGTCCGAGCTCGTGAGCAAAGGTGCGCACATCTTCCTTTGAACCGGTGAAGTTCAGCAAGATATACGGCATCTCGCCGCGAAGGCAGTAAGCACCGCTGGTTTTGCCGGGACGCGGAGCAACATCAATCGTGTTACAGTTGATAACATGCGCCGCATAAGCAAGGTAGCTCGCAGAAAACTCGGCATACGCCTCCAGCACCTGTTGCATACACTCTGTCCACGAAATCTTCTTTTCGGAAATCTCGATGGGATTGTAACAACGGTCTGCATAGCTAATCTGATCAACCTTCATCAACTTGGCCAAAAGTTTGTAGAAACGGTGCGAGATAGGGATATACGAATCCACAATCTCGTCAACCATTGCCAGCAAATCTTCTTTACAGATGTTGTTGTCATACAAGCTGTCCGTGACCGGCTCGTCCATACCGTAAAGCTCGTCATCAACGCTCTTGTCTTTGAGAATCATATTGTAGCACATGGTGAACACATGCGCATGCTCTCGATAGACTTTGTTCATTTCAGCCAAAGCGCGCTGACGAACACCGGCATCGGAAGCACCAATCTTCTTATAAATCTCAGCCTCATTCAGAGTCTTGCCGTTCAAGCGGAACTTAAGCGCGGCGCAAGTCTCATCGTAAAGTCGATCCCACGAAGAAGAAACCAAGGACTTCTTGTTGATGATGAACGACACACCCTCGGTGAGCGACCAGTAGCCGACAAACAAACTTTGCAACCACGGAATCCAACGTTGCAACTTCGGATGATTCAAAAACTCCAACTTTTTCCAATCGGGCAGAGCATTCAGCTCAAAATGGATAAAGCCGAGGTTCTCAAACATACGAGAAACGTCTTCCCTAATCTTCGACTGAAACTGCGAGGCCGTCTCATCGGTCTTGTGCGTGTCGGAATATATGTGGGCGAAGTATGTCAACTTGCGTGACAACTCAATAGCCGTTTCATACTTCCGCAGCAAGATGGAAAGCTCGTATGGTTCCAACTCGGAGATTTCACCGCGATACAAACTGATTTCTTTGGTCAGCTTGATAAGGGCCTTTTTGTCATCTTCAATCTGCGAATCGTCCAGATTCTTATAGAAAGATACAGACAAATCCCACTCGGGCAATTTTTTGCCGGAACGGGTCTCAATTTTGAAAGTGTTCATACGCAAAAATTTTAAGTTAATAATAAGGATACTTGCCAGAATAATACAAAAAAATATTATATTTGTCAATCTCTAAAACACCTGTTGTTCGAAAATTATGTTTGCCGAACATTTTTTGTTGACTTCTGAATTTTTCACAGTTATAAGGGTGATGAAAAAAAATTAACCGAGAATCCGCCAAAATGTGCGGATTTTAAATAACTAATAACTAACCGGAGAATTAAAATGAAAAGAACATATCAACCAAGTAAAATCGTGCGCGCACGCCGTCATGGCTTTAGAGCGCGTATGGCAACCGCAAACGGCCGCAAAGTTTTGTCCGCCCGCAGAGCGAGAGGTCGTAAAAGAATTTCTGCTTAATGGTTTGCCATGAGCAACTTTCCGATAATTAAAAAACGAAAAGATTTTTTAAGAGCCGCTAAAGCCGAAACCGTTATTTTTCATAACGTCTTGTTGCAAGCGGCTCATAATGTATTTGAAACGCCGCAAAATCCGGCGCGAATCGGGTTTACGGCCACCAAACGACTCGGTAAAGCGCATATCCGCAACCGCACAAAACGTCGTCTGCGTGCCGTCGTGCGTGAAATTTACGGCAAATACGCCCTGCCCGACACTGATTATGTTTTGGTCGGACGTTATGAAACGTATTGTTGCCCGTTCGAAAATCTGCGCACTGATGTCATTCGGGCTTTCAAAAAAATCAACAAGGCCTTTACCGTGCCAAATCCGCAACAAGAACAAAACAAAGAGCCGAGCGATGAAAAAATTGCCGATTGCGCTGATTAGATTTTATCAAATTTTTATTTCGCCGCTGTGTCCGGGCGTGTGTCGCTATCAGCCAACCTGTTCGCAATATATGATTGAGGCGATTAAAACGCACGGTTGTATCAAAGGCGTATGGCTCGGAATTAAGCGGATTTGCCGCTGTCACCCGTGGGGCGGTTCGGGGTTTGATCCGGTTCCGGCAAAAGAAACACGGCATAAGTCGCGATAATTGCTTGATTTTCGAGCTATAAGCATTTAGAAAAATAAAAAAGTTAATTCAAAGGGAGACCTATTTTATGAACGAAGATTACAAAGGGTTATATGCCGCAATTTTCTTATCGGCAATTGTAGTATTAGGGGTTAACTACTTCTTTCCGAAACCGGTTAAACAAGCACCGGTCGCTGAGGAAGTCGTTATTACATCCGAATCGGCGCAAGCAGAAACAAACACTGATATAGCAGCACCGGAACAGGAAAAGCCGTTGACGGCAGATGAAGTTGTGGCGCAAGATACGCGTTTGCCGCTTAAAAACAGCGTAATTAGCGGAAGTATCCGCTTAAAAGGCGCACGCTTTGATAATCTTTCTTTATCTAAATACAAAGAAACGATTGATGCCGAAAGTCCGGACGTCTCCTTGTTTGTTCCGGCAAAAACCGAAAATGCCTTTTTTGCCGAATACGGTTGGCTCTCCGGTGACAAAACCCTTGTCTTACCGAACTCGGATACGATTTGGACTGTCGAAGGCAACGCCGAATTAACGCCATCAACACCGGTCACATTGACTTGGGATAACGGTCAAGGTATTAAGTTCATCAATCAGATTTCGGTTGATGAAAACTATTTATTCACGCTCGAACAAACAGTTGAAAACAATTCGGGCAAAGCGATAACATTGTTGCCATACGGCCGCCTTTATAAAGACTTGGGTTCGGCAGAGCAATCACGCGGCGTCGTGCATGAGGGCTTTACCGGCGTTATGAATGATAAGCTCAAAGAAGTGCGCTACGGCTCAATTAAAGATGAACCACAAGAATTTGAAACAACGGGCGGTTGGGTTTCCCTTAATGACAAATACTGGTTCGGCTCATTTATTTTCGGTGAAAATGCACAAGCAAAAATTAACTTACGCAAAATTAAAGACAATGTATATCAATTAGATTACAAAGGTCAGCCGATGCAGGTTTTGAGCGGTGTCAAATCTTCAATTTCCACTAAACTCTACGCCGGTGCCAAAGAAATAAAACTTTTGGATAAATATGCCGACAGCATCAAAAAATTTGACCTTAACATTGATTTCGGGTGGTATTATTTCTTGACCAAACCGTTTTTCTATATTTTGGACTTTTTCTATGGTTTAATCGGCAATATGGGCTGGGCGATTTTGCTGTTTGCGGCAATTTTACGTCTTTCGATGTTTCCTTTGGCGCATAAATCATATGACAATATGTCAAAAATGAAAAAAATACAGCCGAAAATTATGGCTCTTCAGGCAATGTATAAAGATGACAAAATGGCTTTGCAACGCGCCACAATGGATTTATACAGACGCGAAAAGGTTAATCCGGCGGCGGGTTGTTTGCCTATGTTTTTGCAAATTCCGATTTTCTTTTCATTGTTTAAGGTTTTGAATATCGCCATAGAAATTCGCCACGCACCGTTTATCGGATGGGTCAAAGACCTTTCCGCACCGGACCCGCTGACAATTTCTACTTGGGCGCATATCTATGTGCCATCGGCAATAGATATCGGTATATGGCCGTTGATTTACGGTTTAACTATGTTTATTCAAAATCGGCTTAATCCGCAACCGGCCAACAAAGACCAAGCGCGTATGTTTATGTTAATGCCGATTATCTTTACGATTATGTTTGCGCACTTTGCCGTCGGCTTGGTGATTTACTGGATTTTGAACAATATCCTGTCGCTCATTCAGCAAAAAATCATTATGCACAAAAACGGAGTCAAATAATGGCCGAAAAATTCAGCGCACAGCAACTCGTCGTCGCCGAAGCACAATTTACGCGCCCGATTACGTTTATGCTGAGTGTGGCGCAGTTGGAGCAGTTACCGGAACCAGAGTATGATGAGGTGGCCTTTGCCGGTCGTTCAAACGTCGGCAAATCAACCCTTATCAATGCGCTGTTTAATCAAAAAAGGTTAGCGAAAGCATCTTCAACCCCCGGACGCACGCAGCAACTCAATTTCTTTAATTTTGATGACAAGCTGTTTTTGGTGGATTTGCCCGGTTACGGTTATGCCGAAGCGCCGGAAAAGCTCGTCAAACAATGGCAGGCGACGTTAAAAATGTATTTGCGCGGGCGGCCGAATTTGCGACGTGTGTTTATGTTGATTGACGCACGGCGCGGAATCAAAAAAGAAGACCTCGAGATTATGAAAATGCTTGATGAATCGGCGGTTTCGTATCAGATTATTTTAACCAAAACCGACAAAGTATCCGCAACCGAATTGCAAAAAACATTGGCGACAACCGCGGCTCAAATCGAAAAGCACGCCGCCGCTTTGCCGGATATTATCGCCACCAGTTCAGAAAAGAAAATCGGCTTAGAATTGGTTAAAGCCGAGGTTTGTTCATTTATGATAAGATAAATTATTTGTGGTTTAAAATTACATCAATCACAGCAAAAATGCTGTAAAACTGCATAAATCGCTCTTGAGTCGCGGCCAGCTTCGGATTATCTGCGGCGTGTTTTTTCATACCCCAAAATCCTCTAAGTAACCTCTGTGATTGCACGCTGGTTGCCCAAACGCTGAATCTGCACCACATGAAGTTTGCGACGCATTTCATCAAGCGTTTGTTCCACATTAACAGCGCCGTTGGTAGATGCCATAATACGCTTAATAAATTGCAGATATGCTTCTTGCGAACTCTCGGCGTGAATGGTGGCAAAACAGTTGTCGTGACCGGAGCCCATAAGTTGCCAAATACCGCTGGCGTTACTGGTTGAAATTTCGCCGCCGATAATCGCATCCGGCGTAAAACGCACGACCAAGTCGATAATGCCGGAATAGTCAATATCATTTGTTTGGTTGGTACGAGACATCACGAGGTGAACACGATTAGGGTGCGGAACAATCAACTCTCTTGTATCTTCAACTGTAATAATTCGTTTATGAATATCCAAAATTTTCAGCAAATTATTTAAAAAAGTTGTTTTACCGGTTGATGTTGCGCCGGACACCAAAATGTGTTCACCCCGCTTTATATACAGAAGCAACCGCTCATAAGCATCGTCCGGAACCTTAATATCTTTAAGCGGATTGAGCTTCATAAGGGCTTGCCCCTGTTTCATTCCGTAATCTTCGAGACCGAAAGCAACGTCATCTGAATGCAGACGAATGGCCAAGGCGATACCGCCCGTCAAATCTTCTTCATCATACATGACGTTTTTCCCGCAGATTGCGGAAAAACGATGGTCCCCCGGTATTGTTGCATAAACAAATGGGGAACCTTGAATCGGATCAAACTCTAATTCATAAGTGTTTGCTATAATATAGAGTAAATCCGTTAAATATTCCTTAGAAAGTTTTTCATCTTTATACATAACCCACGGATACGCCCGTTTGCCACGCATTCTGAGCCATATTTGTCCGGCTCGGTTGATGGCAACCTCCTCCAGATTGTCTTGATTATACCAATAGGATAAAGGTCTTAACACTGATTCCAATACTGCAAAATCACTCATTTCCTCTCTCTCCTAAATCAATTCCGGAACATCGTCGCTACCACCGCTATCTATTGACGGAACCGGCTGGTTTGATGCCGGAGGGGTGTACCCTGCCGGATTTTGGTTAATATTTGACGGCTGAGGCGTCCGCGTCGGTGTTCCGGCCGGTGGTGTCGCCGGTTGAATATTTTCCTGATAACCGTTGTTATAAATAACACTGCTGTCGCCACCGCCTGCGCCGCCACTTGCTTGTTGTGCTTCAACATCCGCTTCATTAATCAATCCCGGACCGCGGCTGGCGTTTTTATCCACGCCTTTTTCAGTGCGTTCTCTGCTGTTGAGCCACAAATCTTGGTTTGGATAAATGATAATGCGTGTGCCTGCCGGAATATAAGTCACCGAACGAATACTCGCTTTGTCTTTAATTATATCATCTAACATTTCTTTCATCCGGTCATTAAATTGTTCGCGACCTTGAGACATAGCTTCGGAACGCGCATCTTGAGTTGTTGTCGTGCCATTGGCATTTGTGGTGGTTGATGATGTGCCACCGGAAGCCATTAGCCAGTTTGCCGCTGTTTGCAACGCTGTTGTCACGAGCGGCAACGAGTATCTTTTCAACAATTGCTGGTCTAAATAACCGATTGCGCCGGAACGACCTTGTGCATCTGCGGTTTGAGCGCTGTTAAATAAAAATTGCGAACCGTCAGGACGAATTAAACGCGTCCATGTAATGCCGATTTTAACGGCACCGCCGTTCGCCGCGTTTGCGCCACCGCCGCTGATTTTGCCGATAACACGCGAACCGGCCGGAATAATAACGTTGCGCCCTTCTTCGGCATATACATTACGTTCTACAATAGCGGTTATCGGAATATTCGCGCTGAAACCTTCCGACGCATACACCGAACGCGCCAACACCGCCGGAATACCTTTATCTTCAAGTATCATCTCACTCATATCAACACGCCAAGAAGAAACTGAGCGATTTTGCCCCGGCCAACCGTCTTCTTCATAACCGGTAAATGATGACGGACTGTAATTTGCCGTGCCGGAAGTCGAACCGAGACCGACTAATTGATTCGGAATCGCATTGCGACGTTCTCTTTGTTTTGCATTCAAATACATCGCACGTTCCGGATCATACCTCTCACCCGGTCCGTAACCGCCGCCGGCACCGTCATTTGACGGCTTTTCGCCGATGCCGTAAGGATTACCGTTGCCAAAAGCATTTTCAGGCATCCACATATCTTTCGGGCTGACACGTTTCATTTCGGCAACACCGATTTCATTATAATTTTTATCAACCACAACGCCGTCCGGACGAACATACCCGACATGTTCTCCGGTGTCATCAATCACGGTATCATCGTCATAAATATTCCCGAGAATATCCCCATCAGGTCCGAGTGCTATTCCAACAATCCTATTGCCTAATTTTTGACGTTTAACCTTTGTTTCGGATATTTCCGTCTTTGGTTTTTCCGGTGTTTCTGTTGCCTCAACGATTTGGGCGCGCTTACGGCTAATGCCGGTATCTTCTTCCTGAGGTGCAACTTCTTGTCTGCTCTGCATATAGTATTGATACGGTGTTGCTACGGCAATCTCATCACCGTCCGAATTGCGGATTGAGCCGCCTTCCGCCAAATAGCCGATACTTTGCCCGTCAAAATCAACAACCGTGCCGTCCATATTCAAATAACCCACCGGATTATCGCTGACATCACGCACGAGGTAATCTCTGTTGCCGCGGGCAACGACTTGTTTGCTCCTGTCAAGAACAAAGCCACGGTCGATTTGTCCGAGTTTACTGCCGACCGGACTCAAAACCGTGCCATCTTTGGTTAAATAACCATAGGTCATAAAGTTTTCGTCATAAACATAAAAATCATACAAAGCATAGCCGATATTGCCGTCTTTATCCGAGATACTGCCGTCAAAGTTCACTTTACCGATGGCTTCGCCCTTTTCGTTTATCACTTCTGCGAGATGATTTATCATACCCAAAAAACGATTCGCGTTTGAAAAAGCCACCTGATAGCGCATTACATTACCCAACACTTTTTTGGATTTGCTTACAACATTACCCGTCGGTTCCATATAACCCAATTCTTTATCGCTGTTATCAAAAACTTGACCGTTAGCCAAAACGTGACCAATAATATTATTCTTCAAATCAATCACCGGCATCGGCGTTATAACGCCGTAACGCAAGCTTTTGTTTTCTGCTGTAATCATACCGAGGCGATTAACACAGCCGAGTTGTTTTCCGTTAAAATCAACACCGTAGCCGTTGCTGACCGTGCCGACAAAATTACCGTCAAAATCAATCAAACCCGTTTCCGAAACCGCATAACCGATATAACTGCCGACATCTGATATTGCTTGTCCGTTCGGGAGCAAACGACCGATAATCACGTCACGATTGTTAATAATATCGCCTTTACCGTTCACCACGCCGATTGGCGCACATTTATCATTGATTATCGACGCAAACGGAATAAGTTTGCCGTTCACAATCCGATTGTTATCTGTTATATAGTCATGGTAAATAACCTGACCGGCAATATTGCCGTTTAAGTTGAGAACATTACCGTTTGAATCAGCATATCCGATTAAATCACCGCCGGTGTTCAAAGCTATTATCTTACGACTACCAAAACCGTCAATCGGCGAAACGCTGTTTGATGAAGCATCTGCCGTTGCCACCGCATAATTGCCCGGAATTACTTTAGCAGTAACACCGCCTGCCTTGTTTAGAATAAGATTCCCGTTGGCAAATTTTCCGAGCGGTTGACCGGCAAAATCAAGTGCATAAAGCGGATTTACCAAAGAACCGATAAAACCCTTTTTGTTGAAAAGTATTCCCGAAGACGTCAGTTGCGTATCCGTTGTTTGACGATACAAATCACCGTTCGGGCTGATATGTGAATAAAGCATTCCGCTCAAGCCGTATATTGCCGACAAACGAAAACCGCCGCCGATGACCTTGTTGTCGGAATTGAATAAATAACCGAATGGCGAAATTTTCGTTCCTTGTGCTGTAGCCGACATAGATGAGTCAATATTGGAAACACTCAAAACTTTTTGTTTGTCATCAACCGCAATCATATTATCCGACACACCGCCGATTAAAGTGCCGTTCATATCAAAAGCATATTGTCCGCGTGTATAACCGATATCATTGCCGCCGAGAGATATAATGCGACCGTTGCGCAAACTTTGGCCTTTTAAGCGTGCCATAGCATCATAAATCGGTCCGACTTTGATAATTTCACCGATTTTATTGTTTGCATTATCATAAACATAACCTTTTGCACCGACACGACCGACAACTTGTCCCGCGCGGACAATATTTCCGCCCGGCACAATATATCCTAAATAATTTCCGTTGTTATCATTGGCGGTTGCGGCAATATTTATCGCAAAACCGACCACGTCACCGTTTGAGCGCACCAAGTTACCGTCTGAGCGATAATATGCAACCACTTGGCCTCCGCGTTTTACTTCGCCGTTGTAACTGACTATACCGATATATTTGCCGACTTGGTCAAACGCATAACCGGTTGCAATCACACTACCGATGATTTGTCCGGCATCACTATAAGCATAGCCGTTGGCATGAATTTTGCCGATTGATTTGCCGCCGAAATCAATAATATGACCGGTCGGAGCAATACTTCCCAAAAACTTGCCGTCAATGGAAACCACCATTTTAGAAGACATTAACCGGCCGTCTAAAACATAATCATCTCCCGTTTTGCGATACGCATAACCATTGGCAGAAACAAAGCCGATACGCTGTCCTTCAAGTTTTGTATATTCGCCGCCGCCCGTCAAACGCCCGACAGCATCTCCTTTCGGAGAATAAATTAACCCCGGATACAAAACTGAACCGACAATTTGTGATGAATCATCAAGCACCAAGCCGTTTGGCAATACCTTGCCGACCGTCTTACCGCTCAAAGAGCGCACCATACCGTCGTTATGAATTTTTCCGAGCAAACGATTGTCCATCCCGATTGCAATACCTTGAGGCACGACACCACCGATAATATTACCGCTTTGATTGACAATCAAACTGTCTGCGGTAATCATACCGATATTCGCACCGTCAGGACTGATAACCAAACCGGTGGATATAACCTGACCGATGATGTTGCCCGAAAAATCGATAGCGGTAATCTCTGCCGCTTGAACTTCAAACGGAAGCAATAATGCTGCCGACAACAATATCTTGCGGATATACCGACCAATACGCTTCATTTCTTAGTTCCTCCGATTCCGTGCCACTTCAGGCAAGCTGTATCCGGACACATTTTTATCCGCATCAACAAACGAGCCGTTGCTCTTGATGTATCCGATTTCATTATTTTCACCTGAAATAACTTTTCCCGTTGCCGATAAACGTCCGAGATAATCACCGTTGTTTGATAAAATTGTGTTACCGATACTATAAATATGCCCGATAATGTTATTTTGCTTATCCACGGCAAGTCCATCAGTTAATATCTTGCCGACAATATTGCCGTTCTTATAGATTTTGCCGTCAAAACCTATTGTTCCTTTAACCGTATCATCGTTCCCGATAACAATATCTCCGCCGACAACTTCACCCAAGAATTGTCCGTCTGAACTGATAACTTTGCCGTCAGCCAATACTCGACCGGCAATAATGTGTTTTGTATCGGCAAACTCGCCGTTTGGCAACACCGTTCCGATGATTTCTCCGGCAGAATCAATCACTATGCCGCTTTGCAAAGTTACCAGATTATTATTGTTTCCGCCTCCCGGCAGCAATACCGATATAACCGTGCCATCGGCACTGATAACCGAACCGTAATCATTCGGGATACCGACCGGATTGCCGAAAACGTCAACCATAACGGTTTCAGGCAGCACTTCCCCGACCACACGTTTATCATTCAAAACCAAGCCGTCCGGTGCTACCGAACCGGTTCTTTCACCAGCACGATATTTTTTGCCGGAACCGTCAATCAAATTTTCTTGTTCCACCACTTCACCGGTAGAAACAACATAACCCAAATAGATTCCGTCATAACCGCGCACGCCGCCCTGTCGAACAATAGCTCCGACCAAACGCCCGTTTTCATCAAACATCTGTCCTTTCGGATTGACGCGGCCGAGCATTGAACCCTTAAAGTCCAAAACCCGCAAATCATAATTGACACGTCCTATGTTGCGGCCGTCTAAATCAACAACATGAGCCGGTCGAACAAACTTTGCCGCCGTGCCGCCGTAATAGCCGATTTCACCGCTGTTTATATAATCTACCGGCATACCGTCGGCATCATAGATTTTGCCGTCAGGGAACAAATGCCCGAGTTTTTTACCGGTTGAATCATACAATACATTGATTTCCGGCACGGCATAACCGATAA
Organism: uncultured Alphaproteobacteria bacterium; assembly: GCA_945835885.1. Taxonomy (GTDB): domain Bacteria; phylum Pseudomonadota; class Alphaproteobacteria; order RF32; family CAG-239; genus RUG410. Next base: position 18,755 of record CAMAJR010000005.1, on the reverse strand, counting down.
TCCGCTGATTTTTATCGGCAATCAAATTGTTGAGAATCACGCGTGCGCCGTTGACTTTCGGTAATGTTATTTTGCCGGATGCATCAAACGTTCCTAATAACTTACCGTCAAATCCAAATGCATATTTTGCTTCGTTGACCGAACCGATATATGCCGAATTTTTATCATAGACATCGCCATATTCATTGGCACATCCGATAATATCGCCTTTAGAATCGCGTAATGTGCCGTTTGTTTCCAAAACACCAATCGGACTCCAGTTACGGTGCGAAATAACCATTTTTTTACTGACTAAGTGACCTTTTATGCGCGGTTGCTCCAAATCCAAAACCGTGCCGTCCGGATTAAGACAACCGACTTCACGATTTTTGGCATCACGCACATATCCGTCTGCCGACGCTTCACCGACATACGAACATTCATTACTGTAGACGCTTCCGGTTTTCATCAAGCGACCGGCAAACAATCCCTCCGGTGTCCATACGGTTCCGTCAGCGTATATTTTATAATCCGTATCAACGCCATCACGCCGGACAACACCGTCTTTATCTAATTTCAAACTATAGTCGCATCCCCAATTAACAATATATCCGGCATGAACGCCTTTGGCTAAAATTTTGGCACCGGCCATATCCGTAACAATACCGTCCGGACGCATTTTTCCGACAATTTTTTTCTGATTGACGACTTCCCCGCGATTATTCACCTGACCGAGCACCGTGCCTGCCGGCGTTATCGGTAACAGATTTTTATCAATAACGGAACCGATTATTTTACGCCCTATTAAGCGAATCCGTCCCTGAGAATCTACCGTGCCGATGATTTCTCCTTTAATATTGCGAACCGCTCCTTTAGAATCGGCGTAGCCGATAACTTTTCCTTCAGAATTCAACGCCAATTTTGCTCTATCACCGGATGTACCGATAACACGACCGTTAGCATCAAGCACATTACCGTTTCCATCAACCGTCCCGATTAAATCGCCGTCAAAATTATACACATTGCCGTTTTCATCAACGTAGCCGATAACGTTACCGTCCTTATCATAAGCTAAGCGCATATTTTTACCGACAGAACCGGCAATTTCACCCGTGCGATCCTCGGCAACAATATTGCCGTTTGCATCAGCTTTTCCGATAACATTGCCGTCAAAATCGCTAACAACACCGTTTTCATCAACATACCCGATAATATTACCGTTTTCATCTGTTGCCAAACGTGCTGCTGCCCCGCGTTTTCCGATAACCTCACCGTTTTTATTTACAATCTCGCCGTTTTCATCAATGCGCCCGATTGTGTTTCCATTTTTATCAACGACTATCTCGCCAATATCATTGCGTCTACCGATAACATTTCCGTCTTGGTCAAGAACGTTGCCATCTTTATCTACAATACCGACAACATTTCCGCCCGAATCGCGCACCGTGCCGTCTTCATCCACAATACCGAGAACATTTCCGTCTTCATCAAGCGCTACTTTGGAACTGCGATAACCGATAGCATGGCCGTCCTTATCATAAACGTTGCCGTTTTCATCTATGCGACCGATTGTGTTTCCGTTTTTATCAACAACTATCTTACCAATATCACTGCGTCTGCCGATAACTCTCCTGTTTGCGTCAAGCACGTTACCATTTTCATCGACCGTGCCAATAACATTACCGTCCGAATCTCGCACCGTGCCGTCTTCATCCACAATACCGAGAACATTTCCGTTTTCATCAAGCGCTACTTTGGAACTGCGATAACCGATAGCATGGCCGTTCTTATCATAAACATTGCCGTTTTCATTAGCATAACCGATAACCTTGCCATTTTTGTCGACAATTATTTTTCCTTTTGATGCAACTTTACCGATAACGTTCCCGTTCGCATCAAGCACATTACCGTTTTCATCGACCGTGCCGATAACATTACCATCCAAATCATACGCTTTTCCATCGTCCCCGACATAGCCGATAACATTACCGTTTTCATCGTATATCAGTTTTTTATTTTCGGCGTGACCGATTATCTTCCCGTTTTTATCAACGGCCATAGCATCGCCGCTATAACCTATGATATTCCCGTTTGTATCAAGCACATTACCGTTTTCATCGGCCGTGCCGATAACATTACCGTCCAAATCATACGCTTTTCCATCGTCCTCGGCATAGCCGATAGCATTACCGTTTTCATCGTATATCAGTTTTTTATTTTCGGCGTGGCCGATTATCTTCCCGTTTTTATCAACGGCTAAATGCGTATTTTTTCCGATGGAACCGATTATGTTATCCGTTGCCTCATTGCCGATAATATTACCGTTTTCATCAACATAACCGATAATATTACCGTTGTCGTCATGCACCATACCGTTTTCATCTATCCAGCCGATAACATTACCATTTTCATCAAGTGCCAAATCACGAAACTCTCCGCTGGCATGGCCGATAACTTTCCCGTTTGCATCAAGCACATTACCGTTTTCATCAACCGTGCCGATAACATTACCGTTAAAATCATAAACTTTTCCATCGTCTCCGACATACCCGATGACATTACCGTTTTCATCATAAACTAATTGAGCTGCCGAACCGCGCTTACCGATGATTTGCTTGGTGGATACATTGCCGTTTTCATCAACACGTCCGACAATATTACCATTTTCATCAACCACGTCACCGTTTGGCAGCACAACCCCCAAAACATCGCCGTTTTCATCTAACACCGCTTCGCCGGCTTTAGCCACCTGACCGATAACATTGTCACCGTTATCCACGATTTTGCCGTCTTTATCTAAGTGTCCGATAATCTTTCCCTGCAAATCCGTAACCGTGCCGTCAGCATTTGCCTTTCCGATTAAATTGCCGTTTTCATCATAAACAGCACCATAATCCACCGCTTTACCGATTACACGGCCGTTTTCATCGACTACCGTGCCGTCAGCCAACATTGTGCCGATAACGTTGCCATCCATATCATGTGCCACACCGTTTTCATCAACGTAGCCGATGACATTACCGTTGTCGTCTAAAATTAACTTGCCGTTGCCGGCCACACCGATAATGTTGCCGTTTTTATCTACAATCATTCCGTCATCACGCATCCGGCCTATTTCATTGCCGTTAAAATCACGCACAACTCCGTCTTCGCCGATAATTCCGATAATCTTGCCATCTGGGCCGATTGCATAACGTACCTGACCGTTAGAACCGGCAATATTCGCCGTCCCAGAACTGTTGGAATCACAATAATTACAGTCTGATTGCGTAACCGCATTACCGATTACCGTAACTTCGTCATGCTTGGCATCTTTATCGCTGACATTTGTTTCGTGCCACACGATTTTAAAGTTGCTCTGAACACTTCCGGCAACCGTCGGCACCCACTTCATAACAACATCGCAAGTTGCTTTACCGCGCAAATCTTTTTCTTTGCAGTTTGATTCATAGTCAAAGCCGTCAAACGGCGCATCTACCAATTCAACCGACAGCACCCGAATTTCCTGATGACCGTTGGTGCCGATGGTTAAAACACCGCTGGCCTCATTGCCTAACACGATTTGTCCTAAATTAATTTGTTGCGGCGTCATCGTAATCGGACGTTCAACCGTGTTATCACGCAAAAACTCAATTTCAGAATCGTTATTTTCGGCCTTTTGTTCAAATTCAGGAACCTCATCTGTAATGTCTTTATTAAACTGGACCGGCGGTGCTTCCTCAACGCTTTCCCCACCGAGCAGCATCAGACAAAACAAAAAAGCGCCCAAAGTAACAAACGCAAAAATTGCAATCACTTTGTTACTTTTTTGAATATATCTTTCCGAATGTGTTAACGGCTCTTTACTCATTTAATGGCATCTCCAAATATTTATTGAGTCCTTACCACACTGCAAAATACCCCGCCGCGCCCGAGATCGCCGCAAATCGAATCGCCCGTTTCAAGGTTTTTAATCGGGCCGACCCGCAAATGGAACAGCTCTTTACCCTGACCGTCAGCCGGTGCATCAACCGAATAAAACGGCTCATAACTTCCCAAAATTGCAGGATACCGACCGGATAAATCTTTCCACAATGTTTCGAGATTGCCGACACTTGCATCTGTGCCGAGTTCAATAGACAAGCTTTCGGTATTTTGCCCTCCGAATCCCGTTCCGAATTTATATTTCGGATAAGGATTCTGCATATCGCCGCTACCGCCATTCAGCCGTGACATATTACTGCAGGAATTGTCGTTGCAATTAAAGTTTGCCATCACTGCGTTTGCAGAATTGTTGCTAAAACTGCTTAATGCGGCATTCGGAACATATACGCCGCCGTTGCTGTCTTTTGTATAACCGTTTGTGCCGGCACCGCCGCCGCTTGCGCCTTGTGATGAACTTTTCATACCGCCCGGAATTGCCGGCGCAACATCCCATTCTTTACTTGTATCGGCATATGTTACATACTGCGTGCCTTCGTCGTCGGAACGGCGCATCTTCAAGCACACCATACGCTTGCCGCTGCGCATAACCATATCACCGACACCCTCAACGATAATCAAGCGATTGTTCGGCCCCTTGGCTCTGAAACCGACCGGCGTTTCACTGCGCTCGATAATCATTGTTACAATCGGGCGTTGAACCATATTTAACGATTTTTCTCCCAAATCAATATAAGTAAAGATATCGTCATGCCATACACGCTCCGGCGCAATAATGACATCATCCGGATTCGGAACATAAATTTCGATATCAAACTTAAATTTTTCCGCATCCATCGGAATACTCTTCAGCCAATCTTCTTTTTGAAAACGCTTGGTGAAAGTAGAATCAACGGATTTGCCGCCGCCTAAAAACCTGCTGGCATTAACGTTGTTGCCTCCGAATCCTGCCCCTCCTTTACCTGAATTTGCCGAATCTAAAACTTCAATATCAACAACAGAGTTGGTTAAACGCTCTGTATTATAGGCCTCGCTTCTGGCATAAAATACATATTTATTGCCGGAACGACCGAATACAACAATGTTGGTATCAACACCGTTACGGCTGTTAATCGGATAAAACATTACGGAATTCGGCAACGCTTTTTGACCGTTGAATGAACCCGGGTCACCGACAAATACTTCTTCAATCAATTCCCATTCCGGAAAGTTCACCAATGTAATCATTCCTTCACGCAAACGAATCGGTAAAACCAAATCCGGCGACCAATAATATTTTGAATAAGCCGGCTTGCTTTGTCCTTCTCCCAAGTTTTGCAAAGGGTCTTGCCATGCTTCTTGAATCATCCCCAAATTGTTAAATCCGGCATAACTCATATTCATCGGTTGGTAATTACCTTGCGATTGCTCTGCGTATTGATCCAACGCACCTTCGTTGTGGTCATCAATCAAGCCGGCAGATGCGTTGCCGAACAGCAAAACGCCACTAAACGTCAAAATCAATTTTTTCAAGCTTTTTCTCATTATTTTGCCTCCGCTTTGTCATCGGTAAGATCTGTTATACCGTATTCTATTACCTTAAATCCGACCGGATTTTTTAATCTTTCTTTATATTGCACGACTTGTGGCCGGTATTGAATTCTTAATTTTGCGAGAAATCTTTTGGTAGTCGGCACACGTTCTGCCGGCAAGTAGTAATCTACGCTGTATTCAACCTGCCATACCGCATCATCGACCTCGTTCACCGTTAAAATTTTGACATTACTTGTGATGCCGTCTTCTTTCATTTTTTGTAACCACGGCTGACCGGTCTTTTTCAAGAAAATCGTATATATTCTGTCTGATGACATCTTTTGCAAATCACCCCCGCTCAACCAGCGCGATTCCATTTCATCAATATCAGGCAACAACGTTGAGCGCAACAACACATACTGCCGGACAAATGTTTCCGTAATAGATTTTTTGGCTTCCATATCTCGGCTGTATGGCACAATGTGATATACTTGATTTTCTTTATTGGTTAAGGTAATCAAATACGGTTCAATTCGATACAACGGCAGAATATTTGATATCGTTAAGAGCAAAATCAAATTGCAACATAAGCTGATTGCCGTCACAACCGCAAAGGCACGCGCTGTCCATAAATACCTCTTTTCACTGGCATTAACCACCAAATTATCATCAGAACGTTTAATCGTGCTACGCCGTGATGCGCTGTGCTGCGTTGATTGTTGCCCCGAGGTGATAAGACGCTTTTCAGTCTTAATTTTGCCTAATTCTGCCATTTTTATATCCTATATAGCTTCCCAAAACCAATCCGGCACATTTTTCATCAAGTCAAGTTGCATGCAAGCGCACGGTGAAAGCTTCAATTCATTGACATCTTTACCGATACCGACCGCTTCCGGCTCATAATACGAACCGAACAGACTGCAAGCCGACAGCACCAAAAGTATTGCAATAATCAAAAATTTTTTTAACATCTGTTTCTCTCTTTCCAATCCGTTTGTTTATCGAGAATCGTTACAAATCCGAGAAGTCCTCGAATTTTAGGCACAAATAGCCATCCGAAGATACTTCTTTGGGAATTATAATAAAATAAAAAGATTAAAATAGATTAAACAAATTTATTCTCTGATTTCACTTTGATTGTATTTTACAACCATAAAGCCCAGAGGATTGACCAAACGACGCGTAACCAACTTTCTTTCCGGATAATAGCGCGGCGTAATTGAAGCCCTGAATTTTTCCGTTCGGAGTGTCATTGTGCCGGTATTGCTGCGTTTTTGGGACAAATGGTGCACCGTAAAATCAACCGTCCACGAAGGCAAATTTTCCCCTTCTTTACCGATGTGGTCGATATAAACCTCGCTTGAATATTCTTGGTCATACATTCGGGTAACATCTTCTGCATTACGCCCTACAAAATCCGAATACACCTCATCTGAAGACAAATATTGTATAATACCGCCCAAACCCCAACGTGTTGTCATTTCGCGTTCGTCAATAACCACCGTATTACGCATTATAACATATTGTTTAATAAACATTTCCGTCATTTGTTTCAAAGACGGCATATTTTCGGCAATCGGTTCATAGCGAACCAAATTATTCGAATCTGACTGATTAGATACGAGAAGCAACGGTTCTACAATGATTTCCGGCGCCAAACGAAAAATAACCAAAGTCGCGCTCAAAAAAAATGACAGCGAGAGAAAAGCACAAAGCATAACCAATCGCGAAAGCCACCGAAAATAACGTTCTTTTCCCTGTGACTCTTCCGCTTCAACCTCGCTGATGAAATGCGGTTGATATGCTGAGTTTTGAGGCGGAACTTTTCCGCTGATTAATATCTTTTTTACGCCGCTGTCTAACTGTGCCACAATAAATCCCTTTGCCTGATATTACACCTTATGTTTATTATAATCCGCCGCCGTTCGTTTTCAAATATTTTACCGCATCGGTCGCTTCTACTGATTTTGCATCATTTTACCTCAATGTCAAGGCGTCGTTATCGAATATGATGCACAATACGGTTTTCTGTCATACTTTCTTTGACGTTCCATTTCTGCCTGTTCTTTTTCCTTATATTTTTCACTTACGGATTTATCGGCCTTTTGATTTAAGATTTTTTCTTTTAACTCATCAAGGTCTTCCGTGCCGTTCACCGACACAATTTCTTCGCTGTCCGCTTGTAAAACAGCTATTTTATGCAGCAACTTAAGAGATTTGTCGCGAATATTTTGAGAAGCTCCGGAACCCTGCGGCATATTCTTCAATTTCTGAATAGCCAAATCCATATACATTCCTTTCTGCTCATCCATAATCTCGGCTGCTTGGTTATAATCCTTTTCGTTCAGCAAATTAAAATCGTCAGACATTGTATAATCAGCTGCCATAAATACTTCGGACAATTTACCGCTGATTTCATCTATTTGTTTTTTAACCTTTTCCATTGTATCCGCCACAACGCTTTCATATTCGACTTGCTCTAAATAATCTCCGAATTGGTTACGGTCATACAGCATTCTGTTCGCATCATAAAACTCTGTCGTTTGCTCATCATCTTCGAAATCCTCGGTTTTATTTATTCTGGCAAAAGCGTCCAATAAAGCTTGATTGAATGTCAGACGATGCGGTAATTTTGATTTGTCAATCGTCGGCAAATGCAAATTACCTCCCAACAAAGCGGCCAATTCAGTAGACTCATCGGCAACGTATGATAAAATCATACCCAATTCGCTCCCATTATTTATATCTACCGGTAATTGCCTATATTGGCGAATCTCATAGTTTTTACCGGTTTCTTTGTCAGAAATCTTTTTCCCGTCTAAAACGATTGTGCGACATTCCGGAAGGTAATCGTATATTTTATCGGCACCGACCGTTTTTTCATAAATGCAGAAAGGTTCTTCATCACAGCCAAACTTCATCAGTCCGCCGTTGGAAAAGTGAGATGTCGATACACAATGATTGTCAACAATATATTTATCATCGACAAGGCACGGGAAAATACCTGAACGACGAACAGAATGAATATTTGAATCTTGAACACATTGTCCGGCAGTTTCCGCAACTTGTTCTTCCGTGCTTAATAACGGCATCAAATCCATTTCTTTTTGCACAAATGCGTGCCGTTTCAATATATATTTCCAAATTATCGGAACGGTCGAGTCATAAGTCGTATCGCCATATTCAAAACCGGATGAGCTTGCATTTAAATAATCATAAAAGCTCTCAACAGAGGTGAACATCTTTTTGTTGGAATAAATATCCTCTTTATCTTGATAATATTTATCGACATTGTTGAAGTCAATCATATCAAAATGGAATACTTCATGCAATGGGGCCGAACTAAACTCTAACGGCGGTTTCGGCGCAGAAAAATCGCGCATCAAACCAATTGCACCGACAAAGAAATTTTCATCCGGTTTTATGCAGAAATCATTTTTACAAATGTCTTGGAAAACATTTATAACCGATTTGATATCTTCTTCCGAATTTTTATCAAAATCTTGAATTTCACCGAGGGCGGCACATTCAACCAATTCAGTCAACGGAATATTGCTCATACCGTCAATCATTTTCTTATGAATTTCTTGCACCTTTTCGGCACCGGAAACATAATATAATGATAAATCATCTTTCATTTTATTGATTTCGGTCTTTGCCTCAGCAACCTTTTCTAAAGCGCGATTCTTAACGCATTGCAACAATTTATTCGATAAATCAAGCGGCAAAACTTCATCCATCGCCGAAATCCAAATATCAATTTGCCGTGCTGCCCGCAAATCATTTGTAAATTCGGCAAATTTATTCTTTTCCTCGGCTTCGGCATCACTCAGGGCTTTAACATAATTGCGCCGCATAACTTCTAATTCTTCTTTTATTTCTTTTGCCTTTTTTTCAGCTTGCTTAACGATTTCTTCATATTGCTTGGCTTTATTTTCGGTCGAAAGTTGTTTTTCTTTAGCTTCTGCCGAATCTTTGGCATTATTTTCCTGCGTCGCGGTAAATCCCTCATTTTGCGGAGATTCTTTGCTCAGTTTGCGATTACCATACAGCGATTTGCCGTAGGCTAAACCTTCTCCGGCTTCCGGTGTCGTTGCATCGCCTCTTTTTTCTATTTCGTCATTTTGATTATAGGTTCCGTTGAGTTCGCTTATTTTTGTATTTGCCTCATTCATAACGGCATACAAACTCTTTAAGCGACTCAACTGCGTGCGACGTTTGCTTTCATAATCGGAACGAATGGCATTAAACCGGTTGTTTTCGGCCTCAATCACTTCTTCTATTTTCTTATTTTCAATGTCATCAAACGTCACATTTTGATTTTCACTGATTTCAGAGCCGAACAGCTTATTCTTTAAGTCTTTTAAGCCATCCCTTAAATCTTTCAAAATGTTTGTGGCCTCTTTGCGTTGAGTTTCTGCGGAAATCGGCGGAATCCCCTCTATAACTTTATAAGGATAAATCAAATTCAGCGTATCGGCCAATTCCATTAAAATATCCGTTTGCGACATACTGTTGATATATTCTTCAATATTGGCATACTTACCGTCAATATATTGATTATAAAATTCTTTTTGGTCATTCCACAAAGGGAATTTTTGAATACGGCTACCCCAATTATGTTCACCTGTATCTAAATCCAATGCCAATTCTTTTGCGGTTTCCGACCCGAGAACCCATCGGATTAAGCCGTCTTTACGCGCCTGTTCTTTTTCTTCTTCACCCTTTTCCTGATCTTTCAGGGTAGAAATGCCCTCTCCGGAACCGTTATCAGAAGTTTGGGTTGTCATTTTTTTGACATTGTCATCATCCATTTTTTCATCAGAATTTCGAGGGGTAAGGAACAAACTGTCTTCTTCGTGACTGACTTCCGACCCTTTACCGCCGGTCGTAACGTTTGCACTGCTGACATATCCGCCCTCAAACGTTGTTTCGTCTGTATTAATAAAGGCCTCCGTATCTCCGGCAGCATCTTCATCTTTTGCGGCAGAATAAAGCGTCAGCAAATATTTGGCAACACCGCCGGTTATGTTGCTTGAGCGAAGTTCTTGAACATAGCAATAAGTTTGAACATCGCCCGGACATAAAATATCAAAATCCCCCAACATTTCACCGCTATCCGGATCTGTTTTTTCCGGCTCATAATGGCAAATCAACTGTCCTTCCCGATAATACGAGCAATTTCCGCCAAGCCAAACCTCATTCGGATTATCGTAATACGGCCGAATCATATTCATCACGCACTCACCGGAAGTTTGTAAATTGGCTTTAGCTTGTTCCATTTTTTCTTGAACATCAGCAAAGTCTTGATAAACTTTTTTATATTCCGGTAATGTTTGTTTCAGATTATGTATTCTCTGTGCATTATTCAAATCTTCGCGCACTTCCTCAATAATTTTCAAGCTTTCAATATCATCACCGCGTTCGCCGATTGTTGTGGTAAAGCCGTCCGGTTGGTCAGCGTCTTCAAACATACCGTTCACTACATTTTCTGTTGAGAGCAGATTTTCTTCATATCCGGACAATTCGGCTATCGCGTTTTTTTCTTCTTCCGGTGTTAAATCGGCAAATGCCGCCTCAGCAACAATACGACTCGTTGCCGTATTGATACTCGGTTGCCAATATTGCTCCGGCAAGAATGATGATTTATCTTTATTGTCTTCTTTTTTATCTTTGCTCTTATCTTTTTCATAATCTTTAATCTTGGCCAAAGAATCAATACCCATAACGGCCTGATATTGCGCATTCATAACCGTTAAAAACAGATTGTAACGCATTATCTCGTCATAAAGTTTTTCCGCTTGCAACGCACTGTTCCAAAAACACGCCTGGTCTTCTTTGGTTTTATCACCGCCGTCACCGGCTTGTTCTTGACAACTTTTCAGACCGACAACATCGCAATTTTCGCCCTGAACAAGGCAACTTTCAATCAAATCAACCTGTTTGAGCAGGCCTAAATCTTCCATATTTTTGTTATCATTATTCTCTTTTCCGGATTTGGTTGTGCCGTAAAGTTTCTTTTCTAACTCGACGGCGGTCAAATACATCTCAAGAGTCGTATCCATTTTCAATTGTTTGCCGATATTTTTGTAAGCATCTTTGGTGCGTGCTTTATCCGAAGGATATTGCATAAAAAGTTTGATAAAAGCATTTTTAACCGACGCTTCATCTTTTAAATCCGCGATTTGACTGTTTTCGATTGTTCGAGCATATGAAATTCCTCGTTGCTTTGTATTTTTATTTTGACGCCATTTATTAAATGCCGTTTTTCCCATTTTTGACGCATACGATACAGCCATTTGTTTTAAGGTTGTCATATCGGTGTATTTCATTAAATCTTCTTTAAGTTCAACAACATAGTCATAGTAGGACACCGCAACCGAAATCGCCGGCGGAATGCACATCACGCAAAGTTGAGGCGCAAACGGTATTACCGGCGTGAAGTCAGGCCATATCGCATAAGAGCTGCGCGTAAAAAATAATGTGGTCAGGAGCACTGAAATAGAATAAATAAATTTTTTCATAATTTTTCCTCCTAAAATCCGCTGATAAATCCGTCTGATGCATCAAAATTCGTAATTTTATCGTTTATCGCCGCTTTGGCTTTATTTTTGGCCTTTTTATACAGCGATTCTTTCTTTAAAACATAGTCGTCTAAATTAAACTTCGTGAAATCTCTACTGTAATCGTCCAATTTATATTTATCGGTCCACGACTGCATTTCTTTTGTTGTGGACAAGCGAATTTGCGCCAAAAGAATTTCCATATGACGTGCCGCAACTTTGGCATTTTGTAACTCAACGCAAATTCTGGAACCCGAAGCACCGAAAATGCCTTGTGCTTTATTGGTTGCCGCGTCGGTGCAAGCCAAACTGCGTTCTGCAATTTCAGACATACTTGTTTCTATGGTAATGGTTGTTTCCATAGCATTTTTAACGGCTTTATAATATTCTTCTCTACGCAATCTCATAATGCGCTCGGCATTTTCCGGATTTACAACCTCGTATTCGCCCAAAAAGAATTTTTGCAAGCCATCGGCATACAGCTCTTTTGTTTCATCTTCATCGGCTTTTTTACTAAACAAATCAATTGATTTTTGCCCTAATATATTGACTAAATAATCCTCTGATGTTTTGGCGACCAATGCGTTCACTTTTTGTTGTTTTGCTTCAATATCCGCTATCATTTTTGCATATACTTGGCTTTCTGTAACATCTTTTTCCATAACGGTCTTAACTTCTTTTTTCAATTCCGGAATTGCTTTTTCAAGCTCGACAAATCGCTGTTGAATGTTTTCCGGAATTTCTTCTCCTTTATCTTGCATTTCTTTCATAGCTATATTCAAGGCCTGATGTTCTGCTTGCAGTTTTGCCAACTCGGTTTCCATAGCTTTCTTTTTGCCCAATTTTTCTTGTTCGCGCGCTTCAACATAATTTGCAAGCAGTCTTTGTGCTTTTGCAAAATCGAGTTTCAAATCGCCTAATTCCGATTTTAAGGCATTCCACATACCGCTTCCGGTAAAATCCGCCGCAAAAAATTGTCCTTTTGCGGCACTGGTCACGATGGAACCGGCATTTTTCTGCACATATTTGAAAATCATTGCACCTTCTCGACCGGCAACTTTTTCAACTTTAGCATTTAATTTTTCAAGTTGTGTATTATAGACTGTTTCAATTTTCATTTTTACTTTACCGATTTTATCGGCAATATCGGATACCGGCGCAAAAAAGTCGAGCTTAGCAATAGCATACACATTGTGTGTTGCCAACAATATGGCACTCATCAGGCAGAAAGCCAAAAGATATTTTTTCAAAGAGATTTTCTTCATTTTCTTATTCCTTTCCGACTGAGTTACATACAGGAGAGCACACAACTTATATTCGGGTCCTGACCGGACTTTGTTGCGTTCTCTTTGCATGATTGACATTGTTGCTGTTTTATTTCTTGTTTAGCTTTTTCCATATCTTCACGCATTTTTTGTTGCAATTTTGCGGCTTCTTCCTGCTTAGCTCTTTCAAGTTCCTCCTCTTGGCTCGTGTCTAAATTGCCTAAATCAGACAAACCGGCCTGAATCCCATTGTTCGTCATCAGATTGTCAAATACCTCGTTCGCATTTCCGCCACCGGAAACAACGTCCATAACACCGCTTACAATGTTACCGGCCGCTCCGACTTCACCGCCGATATTTCCGCCGACGCTGTTCCCGACCGAATTTCCGACTGTGCTGACAACACCGCTCCAGTTGCCATCTTTGGCCGCATTATAAGCGTTTCCGACACCCGAAACACCTGTCTGAACAATTTTGACTATATCTTGATTACCTTCGACCGCTCCGATGCCGTAAGCTGCGCCGGCTGCGTTCAAAGCACCGGCATAATCACCGTTTTTCATAGCATTCAGGCCGGCATCCCATTGTTCTTTCAGCGCCAAAATATCAACCGCTTTACGTTCACCAATAACTTCCGCACCGATATCTTCCATACCATCTGTTTCTATATCTTGTTCTTCTTTGCCGACAATCTCTGATATATCATCAACACGGCCGCCGGTCATTAACAGCTCGCTGAACGCCTTACGATATGTCGTTTCAAAACGCAGCATTTCCAGCCACCGATAATTTGCAAAACACGCCGTTTGCACATAACGATATTGTAAAGTGCTGACATCCGAGTTTTCAGCACTTGAATCTCCTTCTTCCCCGCTGGAATTATCGTCCGATTTCGGAAAATTACATACCGCTTCTGCCGGAGAAGATGTTTCCGGATTTTCTGCCGTTTCATCTATCAATTGTTTGCGCTTTACCAAGGCATTTGCATATATAGCGGCTAAATTTTCCACCATCATCCTATTGTTACGGTCATCTTGTTTTGCAATCACAAGAACATCACTTTTTTGCTTGGTGCGTTTCATATAAGTTTTTGCAACTTTCTGCTTCAAAACCGGAGAAGTATACGGTCCTAAAGAAATAGAGGTATTCAACCCCGGAAGCGTTACCGAGCTCAGCTGACTGTTAAACAGCTCTTTTGCGCCGTCTATCGCTGCATTTTTAGCATCATTGATAAAACCGGAAACTTTTGCCTGAACCTGATCTTTGACCGTATCCCGCAGAGTTCCGAGCATATTGCGGTTTAGGGCAATTTCCTGCAAATTTACCTGAACGCCGATGTATCCCTGAATGACGGTATTTGCTTTTTCTTGAAAGACTTTCAGCCCATCTTGAACAATCGAAAGCACATCCAAATCCGCACGGGAAGTCTTTGGAAACAAGACCAGCATTGCCATCATCAATGTCGCTATTTTCTTCTTCATATTGTTCCTCCCTTGCGTTTACTGTTTGTTCAAAACCGTTTTACCCATCATCTGCGTCTTCTCATCTGCTCATTGATTACTTGTTCCAACATCTTTCCGGCATTTTTCCATTCGGCCAATTCTTCATCATCAACTTTCCAACCTTCACCGTCATTTTGATTAGCCAAATATTCGGCATATTCCTCCTGTAACCCTTTAAGTCGAGATGCTTCTTCCGCCAGTTCTTTATCGCTCATATTCGCGAGTTTTTGCTCATACGCACTTTTCGGGGCTGTCTGTTCCGGTTCCTGCTTCGAACTTTGCGCCCCATCATCTCCGCCTACGGCACCGCCGTCCGTTGTATCGGAATCTGCAATATTTTCATCTGCACCGACATTTTCTACTTCTTCACCCGCACCGCCGATTTCAACTTGTGTTTCCACCTTGACGGTTGCGGCATCTGAATTTTGCGAAAATTCTTCAACGTTTTTCGCTTTTTCACTCTTTTCCTCTTCGCCCAAAGCAGACGGGTCTACATCACCAAAACCGTTTATGGCTTCCAAGCGCAGATTTTCAATATATATATCGCGAATGCTGTTCTGAACATCGGTTGAAAAAGCCAATGTATTGCTGATATTTGCTTCCGAATCAAACTTTGTTTTAGCGTTAGCACTTGCTTCCGCATAATTGTTCATTGCCGTTTCATACCCGTTGACTGCGGCAGCCTTGGCGATTGCCTTTTTGAACGCGTCATTTAAGGCATTGTAGCGCAATACGCCGAAAGTCTTTTTACCTTCCGCAGCTTCTGCCGCATTATCATTGTTCATCTCGGTAACATATTTACGAATGCAACCTTCAAGCCGACTCATATCTTTAACAATATCTTCCGCATTTATTTGGCAGTGCGCAGCCATTGCATCCGGAATAAGTTGGCGTTCTTTATAAACACCGGTAAATTTTTCTTCTTTTTTTGCATCTTCTTCTTTTTTTGCATCTTCTGCCTTTTTATCATCTTCTGCCTTTTGATCATCTTCTGCCATTTGATCATCTTCTTTTGCAGCTTCTTCGGCCTGTGGTTCGCCGGTTGCGGCGTCATCGGCTTTTTCATCATCTGATGTCAGCGTTAATCCGCCTTGTCCGCCTTTAATTGCATTACTCGATGTTTCTTGCGTAATTGTGCCGTTATCATTTGTGGTTACCGTTTGTGTGATATTGGCATTAACTTCCGGTGTAGCGGTTGGAGAAGTTGCCGAATTGGCGACAGATGTCGGTTGCATCTCTGACGCATTCACATTTTGATTTACCGGAGCATCATCAATCGGCAAATCTTCAAATTTTTCCGGTTCACCACCGTCTCCGTCTTCTGTATTTGATTCTAATGCTTCTTTGCGCATATTTTGCTCTGATTTTAGCAGATTTATGTATTTATCAAAGCGTTGTAAATCTTCTTTAGCGTGCTTAATGTATTGTTCATTTTCTTGCGGTTTCTTTTCTAATTCCGTCAGATGCTTTGACAAAGAATTATAACGCTTTTCAAATTGTTCACGTTGTTTAACAAGAGTTTTCTCATCAAAATTTTTGACAGCACCTTCGACAACATCCCAGTAATTATCGTTATTCCGATATTCATCACGTATGTCTGCTATATAATCATCTATACTCAATCCATAAACCGTCGATACCGACATCAACACCATAGCCGAGCCGATGATTGCAAAACTAAGCATTCTATAAATATTTTTTATTTTCATCATAGTTTTATTCCTTTTTATCTGCTTTCGGTGTTTCGTCATCTTTTTTATCGTCTTCTTCCGTTACTTCATCTTCAAACACTTCCGGCGTAATAACGCCGATGCTCTGCACGACATTATATTTAAGATTTTCGATATAGAGGTCTCGTAAACTGTTTTTGACATCGGTAGAAAACGCTATCGTGTTGGTAAGTGCCGTTTCCGTATCAAACTTTGTATCGGTGCTGCTGTTGGCATTTGTATATTCCGTCATCTTTTTTTCAAAACCGTTAATAGATGCCGCCTTGGTCATACTTGCAGAAAGAAGATCATTGAGTGCACTATACGTTAAATTGTTGTAATCTTTTTTTCCGTCTTGCGCAGTGATTGCATTTTCGGCATTCATTTCCATAATATATTGTCGCAAGCACTTTTCTAACTTATTCAAGTCTTTTGCCACATCTTCCCCGTTCATTTTGCAATGAATTGCCATAATATTCGGGATAAGTTGCCTTTCTTGATATACACCCGTATATTGCACATCTGTTGCTTTTGTTTCTTTTGCATCATCAGCCCATGATGCGTTACACAGAACCAATGTGAAACTCAAACAGATTATTATGGTTTTAAATATGCTATGACCACCAAACATGGCTTTATTCCTTTCAAAAATTAGAACGAGCAGGCCGATAAGCAGGCGGAATTAGGGTTTTTCGCACGACATTCCTGACACTCTTTTTGCTTTTGCTCTTTTCTTTCTTGAGCCATTTTTTCTTCAAGTTCCTTCATTTGCTCTTTAATTTTCGCGACAAGTGCTGCATTTTGCTGTCTTTCAGCTTCTTTGCGTTGAGCTTCGAGCGCTTCGTGCTGTTGATTTAGGGCGTTGAGATTTTCCGAAAGCTGACTGTTTGTTGCTGCATTGGTAATCATTTCGCCCAAGTTGTTACTGTTATTAACAATATCCATGCCGGCACCGACAATACCGCCTAAAGAACTGATTTCACTGCCATCGCTGCCGCCGACAATTCCTCCGGCACCTTTTGCGGCATTTGTAACCATATTGCTCCAATTGCCGTCTTTTGCCGAATTAACTGCGTTTAATGCCGAATCCGTTACAAGTCGGTTATCCTTTACCCAACTGTAAGCTCTATTGAAAAATGATTTGTGTGATTGTTTGGCAACTTCCTCGCCTTTTTCTTTAGCGGCCTTTTCTTTTTCTAATGCCTCTTTTTCTTTTTCTTGACGTTTAGCTTCTTCTTTTTCTTTACGCTCTTTAACTTTTTGAGCGCTATGAGTCGCATCGTAAGTGCTGTTCTTTAAGCCCTTGAGATTATCGCCGAAACGGTCATAATCACCGTTTTGAATTTTAGCAAATAAATCACCGGCCGCTGCTGCATAACCGCCGTTTTGAATTTCTTTAATGATATTGAGATTGCTTTCAACTTCTTGCTTTATCTGCATCACTTGTTGCATTGCAACCTGAATACTTGAGCCGATACGCTTGATATCCGCTGTCGGCAACGGGAAAGCCCAAACCTTTCCGGCAACCGAGATTATCACAAGGACTACAACCGTCAAAAGCCCCATTTTGCACTTTCTTAAAATCATGATAACCTCCCATACAATCCTTACCTTAAAATTTATTATATCATATATTTGCATAAATGTAATGTTACATTTTTGTTACATTTTTCTATGTTATTGAAAAAATGTTTGTTTTTGGCTATTTTGTCATTATAAAAATTAAGCAATGTCTAAATACTTGTCTAAAAAGCCATCTTCGCCATATTCTTGTATAAGTTGTTGAACAAGCAACACATTTTTTCGTCCGGAATTGTAAATGCGCAAATATTTGCCCAATCCGCCCAAATCTACATCCAAAATTACGGATTCACCGGTCACCGGACGCGATAATAAAATGGCATAAGGAAAATCACGATAACTTTTACCGAAAATAAAATCAAGTTCGGTCTGCGTCAGGTTCCAGTTGGCATAATCTTCAACCTGTGCTTGCGGATTGCGGAAGAAAATAACCGTTTGGCATTGACCGCGAATCACCTCACCGACGCCGAGTTTGTCAACAATGTTCGGCTGTTGGAACGCGCAGAGATACGCCTGACGTTTTTTACGGCCTTCTTGCAAACCAATCATAAAATAATCTCTAAACATCGGGTGTTTTAACATTGGCGCCGTTTCATCTATCATAATCAATGACGGAACGCCGGTTTCGCCGGTTTCGGATTGAATACGGTGCATAATATAGCTGATAACCGCCGGTGCCAAATTTTCATCTTCAAAAATATGCGTAAAGTCAAACGCCATAAA
>CAMAJR010000004.1 GCA_945835885.1 uncultured Alphaproteobacteria bacterium | reverse complement strand
GCTTGTGTGGCTCTGTCTACACGGCGCTCAAAAGTCACGGCGCATCTGACTCATTATCCGCGTTTTTTGAACTGGGCTTGTAATCTTTTCGCTTGTGTGGCTCTGTCTACACGGCGTTCAAAAGTCACGGCGCATCTGACTCATTCTCCGCGTTTTTTTAACTGGGCTTGGTGTTTTTACATACCTTGCTTTAAGGGACGTATTTTACAAATTTCCGAACAATGTTTCTTTAAGCCGAGCCAAAGTGGCTTGAGCATAAGGGCGGGCTTTGGCGGCACCTTCTTCAAGTGCACCGCGGACCTCATTATAGTGTGCCATATAGTAATCGTAAATTTGTTTGGCATCTTTGGTTTGTTCCAAAATTGTGTCCAAAAGCATAGCTTTGATATGTCCGTAGCCGAGTTTGCCCTCACGCAGGCCGGCGGCCATTTCTTCTACTTTGTTGGCCGGTGCCAGACATTTATAAATCTGATATACAATGATTTCTTCCGGATTTTTCGGCTCCTCCATCGGACGCGAATCCGTTACGGCAGAATAAACGGCTTTTTTGATGACTTTATCATCTTCAAACATAGGAATAACATTGTTGTAAGATTTGCTCATTTTGCGCCCGTCGATTCCCGGAAGAACCGCAACATTGGCGGCGGTAACATAATCCGGCAGTTTTAACAATTCTTTATCATAATAAGCGTTAACCGCGCCGGCAATATCGCGTGCGATTTCAACGTGTTGAATTTGGTCTTTACCGACCGGAACAATATCGGTATCCATTGCCAAAATATCTGCAGCCATCAATGTCGGGTAGGTATATAATCCCATATTGATACCGTCATCTGTCGGTTTTCCTGCTTCGGTATTTTTATCAACCGCAGCTTTATAGGCGTGAGATTTGTTCATAAACCCTTTTGGCGTAAAGGCATATAAAATGGTTGTGATTTCATTGATTTCCGGTATATCGGATTGGCGGTAGAAAAAATGCTTTTTCGGGTCAAGTCCGGCAGCCAAATAAACACAGGCGATTTCCTTGATTTCTTGCTGCAGCATTTCAGCGTTTTTCATAAAATTGATGGCGTGATAGTCGGCAATAAACAGATTAAAGCGTGCGGCTTCATTTGCCATCTTAATTGCCGGAAGAATAGCTCCGAAATAGTTGCCGATATGCGGTTTTCCGGTTGGTTTAACTCCGGTTAAAATACACTTATTTTCAAACATCGTTTCCTCTTTATTTTTTATAAACTTCCATAAAAGTATATCAACGCTGTGCAAAAATCAATCAAAATATAAAAATTTGTGTTGTAATCTTAAAGAAACAACGTATAATTTGAACGGTTTTAATTTATTTTTTTAAGGCAAAAAACGATGTTGGATATTAAATTTATTGCAGAAAATACCGATTGGGTGAAAAATAGTTTGGGACGCAAGGGTTTTGAACCGGAAAAAGTTGATGAGTTGCTTGCGACATTTTATGAAATGAATAAACTGAAAACGTCATCACAGGCGTTGGCGGAAGAAAAAAACAAACTCAGCAATTCGATTAAGTCCGCATTAAATGAAGAACGTCCGGCGATTATTGCCAAAAGTAAGGCGGTGGGCGAGGAGTTCAAAAAGGAACAGGAACAATTAGCCGAGTTAGAAGAAAAATATAATGATATGATGCTCAGAATGCCGAACTATCCAAGTGAAGAAAGTCCGGACGGACCGGATGATACGGCAAATGTCGTGCGTCGCAAAGTCGGTGAACTTCCGCATTTTGATTTTACACCGCGCAACCATATTGAATTAATGGAAATTAACGATTGGAGTGAGATGGAGCGGATTGCCAAAGTTTCCGGCTCGCGCACATACGCCATTAAGAATGATTTGGCACAGCTTGAATTGGCAATACATATGTTAGTGATGGATAAACTTCGCGCCAACGGCTTTACGCTGATTACGGTTCCGGCACTTTCTAAAGAAAAACCGCTGTTTAATCAGGGGTATTTGCCGTTTTCTCGCGATGAAATATATTATATGCCGGCAGATGATTTGTATTTGTCCGGAACGGCGGAATTGATTTTGAATTCACTCAGAGCCGATGAAACGCTGACCGAAGCTGATTTGCCGGTATTGTATGCCGGATTTTCGCCGTGTTTCCGCCGCGAAGCCGGTGCAGCCGGAAAAGATACGCGCGGTTTGGTTCGGGTGCATCAGTTCTTTAAAACAGAGCAATTCGTTATTTGTAAAAATGATTTGGCAGAAAGCGAAAAGTGGCATAAAAAACTGTTGCAGATTTCGGAAGAAGTTTTGCAAGATTTGGAATTGCCGTATCAGGTTTTGGAAGTTTGCACCGGTGATATGGGCGCGCCGAAATATCGCCAATATGATTTAGAGGCGTGGGTGCCGTCGCAGAATTGCTATCGTGAAACACACTCTTGTTCAAATATTACCGAATGGCAAGCACGACGCACGAATTTACGTTATCGCGGCAATGACGGCAAGATGCATTTCTGCCATACATTAAACAACACCGGTATTGCGACACCGCGTGCGTTGGTTCCGTTTATTGAAAATCATCAGCAAGCCGACGGCTCTGTGCGGATTCCGGTAAAATTGCAACCGTATTTGGGCGGTAAAAAATTCATAGGTAAAAATGCAAAATAAAATCGCACAAATACTCAGATTTATGAAGGTTTTGGACAAGGTTTGCCTCGTAAAACGGGCAACATTGCTCTCGGACGGCACAAGCGAAACCGACTCGTCACACAGTTTTAAGCTGGCGTGGCTGTTGATGATGATGTATCCGTATTTGAAGCATAAATACAATTACACGCGTTTGTTGGAACTTGCGCTGATACACGATATTGCCGAAGCCGAAACCGGCGATTACACCAAAGCGGTGCAACGCGCACACCCCGAGATGAAAAAACTCAAAGATGAACAAGAGTTGTCGGCAATGGAGAAGTATCGTGACTTGTTGCCGGCAGAGCTTGGTGGTCGAATTTTTGAAATTTGGCGTGAGTATGAAGATAAACAAACACCCGAATCGCGCTTGGTTACGGCTCTCGACAAGATTGACGCCAATTTGCAGGCCAATCAGCATAACAACGGCGACGTGCGTTATTGGCTCGAATGTGAGGACGGCGCGCAATATTTGACGATAAATACCGAAAAAAAACAGGTGGTCGCCGTTTTAGACGAACCGGCTGTCGAGGCACTTGAAGATGCCGTGATTACACTGTCGCTTGATAACTTAGAAAAATGCGGGATAAAAGTTTAAAAGCGGGGTGAGTTATAATGTTGCCAAGCACAAAAAAGTTTTTGCAAAAATGGTTGCGCCGTTTGGCAATATTGCTGATTGCGGGCGGTGCCGTATGGCTTAATGTGCGTCGATTTTATTATAACACCTATGCCAACTATGAAAAAGCTGTTGATTACGGGCGGGTGCGTGAATATAAAGAGGTGATTAATCCGATTATTGCGGCGGTATTTTATGCCGGAAGGAATGAACAAAAATCCGAAATTACCAGCTATATGAGTCATTGGGATAACTATCGCACGCAAAATGTTAAAATGCTGACGGTTCCGGAAAACGTTACGGATGAAGCGGAAAAAGTTATTCAAAAACTCTATCGAGAAATTCATCGTCACAACAAAATCAAATACATTGTCTTGGTGCATAGGCAGAGCGATAATATTGAAAAACACTTGCAGTTGTTGCGGCAAATGTTTGAAACGGAGGAGGTTGAAGCCGTGGAATTGACGCAAGATGTTGCCGAGACCGAGTCCGATTTAGATACATTTATGAAAGACGCGGAAAGTTTGTTGGTGTTTGCGGTTGATTTAAAACAGCGAATCGGTGCTTCAGATGATGATTTTTTGATTAACGAAGCGTTGTATCTGGCACAAAAAAACAGCTTTAAAATCTATATTTTCGATGAGGTTGACACGCAATTGGCGCAGGCGTGGGAAGCAGACTATGCCGCGTGGTTTGAAGATGAAAACGGAGAAGATGCTCATTTGGCTCAACAAAAAGCAAACTTGAGTGCATATTTGAATCATTACGGCACCGATATTATGCGTTATTTTATCGAAAATCTGAAACAAACGCCCGAACAAGAGACAATTTGGCCGGAAAAAAATGTGCAGAATTATCGGTTGTTTGACCGCGGCTATGTTTATGCACGCTTTTGGACGACCGGCGGCCGCGAGATTTTTTCGCGTGCCAAAATCGGAAAAAATAAGGGAATTATTGTCGGAGTTATCGAACTTGCGCGTAAAGCCGTTCTTAAAATATCACAGCCGATTGAATCGGTAAAAATCTACTTGTTGACCGACTTGGAAAAAATCGAAAAAGATAATAATGTTCCGTTGATTAATTATTTGGAAACCGATGACGGCGTATATGTTCAATATCACGGACGGAGTGCGTTGTTGGTTGCCGATGAACGCTCGGACAATTCGGTTGACGTGTTGGATTTGTTGCGCCGGCGTATGCAAATACCGGAAAACGACGCGCTTGAAAAAATGGAGTTTTATAAATTTAAAACAGTGGAGATGAATTATGAAAATAAACGGATTCAAAATTAAATATTCAGCACCGGAACTTAAGAAAAAAGTCAGCAAAGAAATGCGACAAATTGTGCTGATTGATAAAGAACACGAATCGTATAAAAATCTTTCTGACGGTGATAAAAAAGCTCTGCAATACTTAGTAAATGCCGCGCGTATTATCAACGATGTGGCTCTTGAAATGGACCATCCGATGAATTTGGTGCAAAAACAGGCACTGGAAGTTGCTGCTGAAAAAAGTCCGTATGCGGCAAATGCGCTGAAACTGTTTAATTCATTAAACGGGGTTGCCGGCTCAAACGGCGTGGATAAAGAACCGGTCGAAATTTTTGAAGGTATTCATCAGTTTGCGGGATGCAATTTTTATCCGACCGATTTAGAAGTGGCAGAGTTGGCGCAAATTATCAATAAAATGCTTGACGCGGGCAAAACGGACGAAGTGCGCAAAATCTTGAGCGCTCGGACAATGGTGAGGCGTGATGGAGATGAACTGAAAGCCATCGACTATACCGAATATTTTGCTGATGAATTTTCTGAAATTGCGAATGAACTTGAATGTGCGGCGCATTTTACAACTGACGAATTATTTAAGGATTATCTCGGTTGGCAGGCGCAGGCGCTTTTGCAAAACAATGAAGAAATGGATATTTTGGCTGATAAACATTGGGCTGAAATGCAAAATACACCTCTTGAGTTTACTTTAAGCCGCGAAAATTATGACGATAAACTGACATCACAGCTTTTTTCGGATAAGTCATTGTGTGCGCGTCTTGAAGCGTTGAATATCAATCCGGTGCCGAAAGATATGCTCGGTATTCGTGTCGGTATTGTCAATCGCAAAGGCACGGAATTGTTGCTGAAATTCAAAGAAGAAATGGTCAAATTGGCGACGCTTATGCCGTTTAGCGACAAATATGAACAATGCGTCGGCGGTAAAAAGGGCTTAAAACAAACAATGGTTGATGTTGATATTGCAGCGTTGACCGGCGATTACGCGCTTTGCCGCGGCGGTATTACATTGGCGCAGAATCTGCCGAATAACGATAAGCCGAGTTTAGCGCACGGCGGCGGAAGACGCAACGTTTATCACCGCCAAGTCCGTTACGGCGGCGAATCGGAAAAAACACAGGAAATTCTTAAAAAATTGGTTATTCCGGAATTGCATAAATATTATAACAATGAATATGACCATGTGTTCACAATCGGACACGAAAACGGGCATTCGCTCGGACCGGACAGCACTTATCAGACTGCCGTCGGTATTTATCATCATATCATCGAAGAGCATAAGGCCGATATGGTATCGGCAGCGATGATGCCGGAATATGTGAAAGCGGGTATTATTACAGAGGAAGAATTGAAGTCAATTTATGTGACTTGGATTGTTAAACGTCATTTTATGAAGGCATATCCGGAAGACCGCGAGGCACATCGTATGGCTGATTTGATTGAATATAACTATTTGCACGAATATGGTGCGTTTTGGTTTGATGGCGATAAAAAATTGCACGTCGATTTTGAAAAAATGAAGTCCGGTGCACGCAGTTTGCTCGAAAAAGTTATCGAAGTTCAACTTTCAAAATCTACTGATTTTGCAAAGAAATTTGTTGACCGATGGACCGAGTGGGGCGAAATGTTGCAATATATTTCAAATTTTAAGCAAAGTTTAGGAATTAGACCGTATATTGAAATCGTATCATCTTTTTAAGCGGGACTGTATATGTTTAAAAAATTGGCTAACGGAGAATATTCACTCAAAATAACTTTTTGGCTTTTTGGTGTTTTAGGGCTCTTTTTGTTAAATATCATTACAAATATGACGCATAACAGTGTTTTGCGTATGATTTGTGCCAAAGGCGCACTTTGCGCGCAGAGTGTGATTCTTTACACATTGGCGCATCTTTTGCAGATTTTTTTAAGTGGCGGTCGCTTAATGACAGTCTTGGGCATTCACGTCCTAATCAGCGCGGTTTTTGTCGTCTATTCTTATATTTTGTTGCGCGGTTTATGGAAAAGCAGTGCTTCATACGAAGGACATACATTTTGGCCGATTTGTGCTAAATTGGTGCTTGTTTGCTGGACACTTATCGGCTTAAAATCTATCATTTAGGAGATTAATTATGCAAAAAGTTTTATTTATTGTTGCTTTGTTATTAATTTCTTCTTGTTCGGCGTTTGTGGCCGGTCAACTTAAGGATTCTCGCAAAGAACTTTATACACACAATAATAATCACGCTTATTGCGAAGCGAATCCGGATAAGTGTATAAATAATATTCCCAAATACTAAATAATAAAAAACGCGGATAATGGTCATCTGCTTGTAACTTTTTCGCTTGTGTAGCTCTGTCTACACGGCGCTCAAAAGTCATGGCGCATCTGACTCATTCTCCGCGTTTTTTGTAGGGTTCTGCTTGTAACTTTTTCGCTTGTGTAGCTCTGTCTACACGGCGCTCAAAAGTCATGGCGCATCTGACTCATTCTCCGCGTTTTTTGTAGGGTTCTGCTTGTAACTTTTTCGCTTGTGTAGCTTTGTCTACACGGCGTTCAAAAGTCACGGCGCATCTGACTCATTCTCCGCGTTTTTTTAACTGGGCTGTGCTTGTAACTTTTACGCTGGTGTAGCTTTGTCTACACGGCGCTCAAAAATCACGGCGCATCTGACTCATTCTCCGCGTTTTTTTGTAGTCCCAAACAGCAATTATGCCACCATTTCTTTGATTTTGGCAATGGCATCATTAATTTTTGCGACTTCGACTCCGCCTGCCTGCGCCATATCCGGACGACCGCCGCCGCCCTGACCGCCTAACACACCGGCTGCCGCACGCACCATATCAACCGCGTTGTATTTGCCGGTTAGGTCTTTGCTGACTCCGACCACAATCGATGCTTTACCATCTTTGTCCGAGCATAAAACCACGATACCCGAACCGATTTTTTGCGTAATATCATCAACAAACGCTTTGAGTTCTTTCGGGTGAGCATCCGGAACTAATTTGCCGACAAATTTGATGCCGTTCACGGTTTCTATTTCGTCGTTGGCGGCCGATTGCCCGTTAGCTAAGCTCTTTTTCAAATTAAAGATTTCGGTTTCGAGCTTTTTGCGTTCTTCCAACATACCGGCAATGCGTGTTTCCAAATCATTGATATTGGTCTTTAAGCTTAAGGCAATCGAATGCAATTTGTTTTCTATTTGACGCATATACGAATCGGCACCGCAGCCGGTAACGCATTCCAAACGACGCACGCCGGCCGCAACCGCGGATTCTGATAAAATATGGAAATAACCGATATTGCCGGTCGAACAAACGTGGGTTCCGCCGCAAAGTTCGCGAGAGAACGGCGTCTTTTCGTCACCCATTGTCACTACGCGCACATCGTCGCCGTATTTCTCGTCAAACAATGCCATCGCACCGAGTTTGACCGCTTCATCCTTGTTCATAATTACGGTATTAACCTTCAAATCGTTGCGAATCTGCTCGTTCACAATATCTTCAACCTTGCGAATTTGCTCTGCGGTAATCTGCTTCGGGTGCGAAATATCAAAACGCATACGTCCGGCTTCGACCGCCGAACCTTTTTGTGCGACGTGGTCACCTAACACGATTTTCAATGCTTTATGCGCCAAGTGAGTGACCGAGTGATTGGCACAAATTTGCGCACGATTTTCTTTATTGACTTCAAAATTAGCAAAATCCCCGACTTTGACCGTGCCGCTTTGCAATTCGCAAATATGCACATAAACATCGCCGAGTTTCGGTTTGCAATCCGTTACGGTTGCCGTGAAGTTCTTTGAGCTTATTGTGCCGATATCTCCGACTTGACCGCCGCGCTCGGCATAAAACGGTGTTTGATTCGACACCAATTCGAACTTACCGGAAGTCACTTCGGTAACTTCTGTGTCATTTTGCACCAATGTTTTAATTTCGCCATCGGCTTTTAAGGTGTTATAGCCCAAAAATTCGGTAGCGCCGCATTTGTCTTTCACGCCATACCAAACTTTTGCCGTGCCTTCATCGCCTGAACCGGCCCAATTTTTGCGGGCTTCGGCTTTTTGTTTTTCCATACAGGCATTGAACCCGTCAACATCAACTTCGATATTTTTGTTTTTGAGCGCATCTTGAGTTAAGTCAAGTGGGAAACCATAGGTATCATAAAGCTTGAACGCGGTTTCGCCGTCAAGTTTGGCGCCTGTTGCCAGTTTTGCAACTTCGTCGTCAAGCAACTTCAGCCCTTTATCAAGCGTGCGTCCGAAGCGTTCTTCTTCAATTTCGATTGTTTCTTTTATCAACGTTTCACGCGCATAAAGCTCCGGATAGGCATCTCCCATTTCCTTTTGCAAGGTTGGCAACAGCTTATAAATCATCGGTTCTTTTACGCCGAGCATATAAGCGTGACGCATCGCGCGACGCATAATACGACGCAGAACATAACCGCGGCCTTCGTTAGACGGCAGAACGCCGTCGGCAATCAAAAAGCTGATAGCGCGCAAGTGGTCGGCAATCACATTGTGTGACGCTTTGAGCGGACCGTTCGGGTCGGTATTTGCAATATCGGCAATCGCTTTGATAAGGTGTTGGAACGTATCGGTTTCAAAATTGGAGTGCACACCTTGCAAAATTGCGGCAATACGCTCTAAGCCCATTCCGGTATCAATAGACGGTCGCTTTAAGTTAATGCGTGAGCCGTCCGGCAAATCTTCAAATTGGTCAAATACCAAATTCCATATTTCTATGTATCTGTCGCCGTCTTCCTCCGGTGTTCCCGGCAGACCGCCCCAAACCTCAGGGCCGTGGTCATAAAAAATTTCGGAACAAGGACCGCACGGACCGGTATCACCCATTTGCCAAAAGTTATCTTTTGTTGCAATACGAATAATGCGGTCTTCCGGCAAACCGGAAACTTTTTTCCAAATATCGTGTGCTTCATCGTCGTTATGATAAATCGTTACCGCTAATTTTTCTTTCGGCAGGCAAAATTCTTTGGTTAGCAATTCCCACGCATACGGAATGGCATAATCCTTAAAATAATCGCCAAAGGAAAAGTTGCCGAGCATTTCAAAAAACGTGTGGTGACGCACATCATAGCCGACACTGTCCAAATCATTGTGCTTGCCACCGGCACGGACGCTTTTTTGTGCAGTTGCCGCTCGGGTATAATCGCGTGTTTCGTTACCCGCTAAAATATTCTTAAACTGCACCATACCTGAGTTGGTGAACATCAAGGTCGGGTCGTTATCCGGCACCAAAGAAGATGATGGAATAATTTTATGGTCATTCTTTTTAAAATAGTTCAAGAATGTTGAACGAATATCATTTACACCGATTGTCATTTTATATCCTTAATAAATTTAAAAACTTTACACTAACGCTCAGGTTATACCAATCTTTTTTGCTTGTCTATATTTATTTTGCCAAAGAAACACGTTTTATCTAAAAAAAAGAGGATATAATGATATATCCTCTTTCGTCTGAGCTTTTTCACGGGATTATTCAATCGCGTAAATATCTTTGACGAACCATTTATTATTTTTGTTTTGCTCTAAAACATAAATAACGGTTCCTTGACACAAACCGAACCAACCGCCGTTGCACGAACTTTCGGTATACATATCGACTGCACCGTTTGGCTGTATTTCTTTGTTGATGAACTTATAATTCATTTCGGTCGGGCGTTCAACTGTCGGGTCGGTCATAAAAATAAATTGCGGCAAATTAAGTTTTGCACAATTTTCCAAATCCGGTTTCAGGGTGCATTTGACAGCACTTTCAACCGCACACAGCATATCGTTTAAATCCTTGGAGCATTCGGTCGTCACGTTTTGGGTGTTGAACGAAAAGACTGTTTCCGGCAGAGTTTCTTCCGCCTGAGTCGTTGTTTCCGGTTTATTGGTTTGCGCAATAACCTGTTTTTGCTCTGTTTTGCCGATAAGAGCCAGACTCCACGCAAACAATGCTAACATCAATGCAATGACAATAATCTTTTTAATCATGATATTTCCTTTGTTAAAAATGGTATTCCAGTCCGAAACCGTATTCGGTTGCGTGATTATAGCCGCTCAGCTTGTCGAAATCAACATAACGAACAATTAAACGGGTTTGCCAATGCTTATTAAAAGCATATTTGGCGCCGCCTCCGAATCGATAACCGTAACCGTGCTCGTTATGTCTGTCGGTCGGACTGAATTTTGTTTTGTAAATATATTCGCCGATGCCGGCTGTAGCCAAAAGAGAAAACTTGTTTTCGGCACAAATCGGTAAATAAGCCAAAATATCCAATCCGTAATTATAATATGATGTCCGTATGTTACCTATATTGCCGCTGTTTTTGGCACGCGTGCTTTGATGAGCAAACAATTCGGTTGAAAAATATTTACCGTAATCTGAGCCGATATATACACCGGCAGCGTGATGTTTCGGATTAAATCCTGTTGCGTCAGTTTGCGCAAACGTATAATCCGCGCCGATATAAGGCGTGTATTGATAGTTGTCGGCATAAGCCGTAAAACTGCCGGCTGCCGCAAAAAAAGCCGTTGTTAAAACAATTGTAATCTTTTTCATTTATCATTCCTTACAAAATACAACTGCATTATAATCACCTTATTGCAAAAAATAAAGTGTTTTGTGAAAGTTATTGTTAAAGATGTTTTTTTATGATACTATAAACTAAACAGGCAAAAGGAATATCAGATGATGAAATATAATTGTTCTGAACGCGGTCGTTCAATGGTTGAAATGATGGGCTATTTGGCGGTGGTAATGTCGGTGGTTGTTGCTATCGGGCGCATTGTCAGCAGCGCTTTTGATACGCATCGTTACAGCACGGCAACTTTGCAGGTGGCAGAACTTGCAACATCAATTGTGAAAGCCGGTGCGATTGATGTGGATTATCGAGAAATATTGGCAGATATAAACGGTTCGGGGAATGAAAACGGTGCAGAGGGTGCCAAAGGCGAAAACAAAATGAATTTGATTCCGTCATCTTTTCGTCGTGCCGGAAACAAAATTTTCCATGTTTTTGGCGGAACGGTGACCGTCGGTTGTTCTTTGTTTGACAGCACGACAACCGGTGAAGAAACCTGTAACGGAAAACGCATTGACCAATTCAGCATAACGTTTGACCATTTAAGCAAAAAACAATGTACGGAATTGGCTATGAAAAACTGGCAAGCCAATAAATATATCGATTTGTTTGCATTGAGAGTTAACAGCACAATATGGTTTTGGCCGGCATACGGCAGTGAAGACGCAAGCTCGGGAAGCTATGTGTTTCCGGTTAAACGCGCTACGCTGACCGGAACCGATGATGACAACGCGGTATGCCAGTCCGGTGATGTGAATACACTGACTTGGGTCTTTAATTGATAATCGGGTGTGACTAAATGCTATATAAGTGTTGCAGTTGAGTTTTTTTTATAGTTAATTATTTAAACATAGTGATTTTATTTAAGGAGAAAAATAATGACAGCTATCATTTTACCGCCGGACTATAAGCCGTCAGCTGACGAAGAATACATGAACGAAATGCAACTTGAGTATTTTCGTCAAAAGTTAGAAAATTGGAAGAAATCTCTTGTTCTCCAATCTGCCGATACACTTGATGATTTGCGTCAGGGCGGATTGAATCAACCGGATGAAATTGACCGTGCATCAATGGAAACAGATAAGTCATTGGATTTGCGGACAAAAGACAGAATACGAAAGCTGATTACAAAAATTGATGAAGCACTCGACCGGATTGAAGACGGTTCATACGGCTATTGCGAAGAAACCGGTGAACCAATCGGAATCGAACGTTTAGAAGCTCGTCCGGTGGCAACGCTGTCTATTGAAGCACAAGAACGTCATGAGCGTTTGGAAAAAACTTTTGATGATGATAACGGCGCATAATTTATGCAAAATCAAGCAGAAATAAAAGATTTTATTTTGGCCTCCGGTTCGCCGCAACGTATTGCATTGTTGCGGCAGGTTGCGTTTGAGCCAAAAAAAATTCAACCGGCCGATATTGACGAATCTTGTTTGCCGCACGAAGCCCCGTTGCCGTATGTGCGACGTATGGCGTGTGAAAAAGCAAAACACGTTGCGGCACTTTGGCCGAACGAAAATGTGTTGGCTTGCGATACGATTGTGGCGGTCGGACAGCGGATTTTGCATAAGGCAAAAGATGCCGACGAACAGCGCGGCTATCTGAAATTGTTGTCGGGACGTGCGCATCGGGTTATAAGCTCGGTTTGTTTGATTGATAAAAGCGGCAAAATTTCGCAACGCACGGTTACGACAAAAATTGCTATGAAAGTCCTTTCTGATGAAGATTTGGAAGAATATTTGGCTTGCGGAGAATGGAAGGGCGTGTGCGGATACAAAATCGAAGGGCGGCTTGCCGGCTATGTGACACGAATGGTCGGCTCGTATTCCGGCGTGGTCGGATTGCCGCTCTATGAAACAATAAACTTATTAAAAGGAGCAGGGGTAAGATGAAAGCGCAAAAAATAGTTTATGACCAAAATGATGAAGCGTTCGGTATTGCCGTGTTTGATGACGCGGGTTTGGCTGAAATCGATATTTATAATGAAAGCCGAGCGATTGAAGGTAATGTTTATTTAGGCAAAATCGTCAAGAAAATTAATTTAGCACACGATAAATTCGGTTTTATGGTCGATATCGGCGACGGACACGAGGCATTTTTGAATGCTTATGAGCCGGCACTCAAAGAAGCGAATATGAGTGAAGGGCAGAGTGTTGTGGTGCAGGTTTTGCAAGAAAAGCGTGCGGAAAAAGGGGCAAAAGTTGTGCGCAATATTCAGTTGGTCGGCACTTATTTGGTATATTGTCCGTTTAAATTTGATGTTGAATTTTCCCGCAAAATTGAAGATGTGGAAAAAGCGGAACGTTTTGCACGGGCCGTTCGTGAAAAATGTGTCGGACAAGAAGGTTGGATTTTACGCACAATGTCGGTAGAGGCAACCGAACAACAGTTGTTTGAAGAAATGGTCGAATTGCGCGCAATTTATGAAGATGTGCGTAAAAAAGCACGCACGGTTTCGGCGCCGGCTTTGCTCTATGCTAAAGAAAATCCGTTGTTTGAATATATTCGTCGCTATCACGAAAGTTTGAAAGAAGTGGTGGTTGACACACCGAAAATGGCAGAAGAAATCAAAGCAAAGTTTGACGGCACGGTAACGTTGCAAAAAGAGGGTTTTGAAGAATACGGAGTTGATGACGAAATTATCGATGCACTCGAGCGCACGGTTAAACTTAAAAACGGCGGGAGCTTGCATATTGAAGAAACACGCGCTTGCGTGGCGATTGACGTAGACAGCGGCGGCGTGAAAAATGTCGGCGATATCGATAGTTTGAATATTGAAGCGGCAACGGAAATTGCGCGACAAATTCGTTTGCGTAACCTTTCGGGTAAAATTATTATTGACTTTGCCGGTTCGTCTGAATATCGCTTTATGAAGGCAATTATTGACCGTTTGGAAGAAGAATTGGCAGATGATGCGTGCCATAGCCGCGTTTTAGGTTTGAGTCGTGCCGGCAATATCGAAATATTGCGCCAACGCCGGCGTCCGAGCTTGCGCGATTTATACACGGTTGAATGCCCGACTTGCGGCGGAACGGGAAGAGTTGAACCGTGAGTGAGGTCATTAAAACACATAAATGTGCGATTTGCGGCAAATTGACGACAGAAACGGAATATACACCGTTTTGTTCAAAGCGATGCGCCGATGTGGATTTGAACCGCTGGTTTAATGGCAGTTATGCCGTGCCGTCAGAAGATTTGGACGAATTAGAAACCGAAGAATTAACCGAGGCACTTGCAGATGCGGAAAGAAACGGAAAATAACCTTGTTTTGCAGACTTTCGACAACGAATTTAATATCGTTGTCGCCGGTCCGATTCTGAATTATGACAGTGCCGCTTTTTTGCAAAATTTACAAAAAGAATTATCGACAAACATTACAAAGATTAATTTTGTTGCCGATGGAATCGGACAATGGGATTCGTCTTTTTTGGCGGTGATGTATGGCGTGGTCGGTTTGGCGCAAAGTCGCGGAATAGAGTGTGATATTTCGGCGATGCCGCAAAATGTGCGTGATTTGGTCGGGTTGGCTTATGCTGTTGACCGCAAACCGACGCATGGCGGCGGAAAAAAATTACCTTTTTTGGAAAAGTTGGGTAAAAATACGCTGGATATTTTACAAAAAACTTCAGATGTCATGGATTTTTTAGGTAAAATAGGCAGTGCTGTCGGGCGTTTCTTTACGTTTCGCTCGATTATGCGCCGGATTGATTTTTGCGCGGCATTGGAAGATTGCGGACCAAAGTCAATCGGTATTGTATCGCTTATCAGCTTTTTGGTCGGCTTGATTTTGGCATTTGTCGGCGCAATTCAGTTGCAAACATTCGGCGCGCAGATTTATGTGGCGAGTTTGGTCACTATCGGAATGTGCCGGATTATGGGTGCGATTATGGTCGGAATTATTATGGCCGGCCGCACCGGTTCGTCATACGCGGCGACTATCGGCACAATGCAGGTTAATGAAGAACTTGATGCGTTGCAGACAATGGGGTTATCTAAAATAGACTTTTTGGTGCTGCCGCGGTTGCTCGCTCTTTTGATTGCAATGCCGATTTTGACGATTCTTGCCGATTTTATGGGAATGATTGGCGGTGCGTTTGTCGGTGTATTTATGATGGATTTGCCGTATCAGGAATATTGGAAATATGCCTTTAATGCTTTTAATTTGGAGAACTTTTTAGTCGGTGTGTTTCACGGCTTTTGTTTTGGTATTATCATCGCGGTATGCGGTTGTTACAGCGGCTTGAATTGCGGTCGCGACGCTGACAGTGTGGGTGTGGCAACAACACAATCCGTGGTCAGAGCTATTGTTTGGATGATTGTGGCAACCGGTATTATTACCGTTATTTGTATGGAGCTCGGAATATGAAAAATGAGATTGCCATAGAAGCTAAAAACTTGAGTGTCGGTTACGGTGATTATGTGCTGTTGCACGATGCTGATTATCAAGTTAATAAGGGTGATATTTTCATTATAATGGGCGGCAGTGGTTGCGGTAAGAGTAGTATGTTGCGCGTATTGACGGGGTTGATTGAGCCGTTGAAAGGCACAGTGATTATTAACGGCGTCGATATGGTAACGGCCAAACGCGAAGAAGTGCAGCGAATCCGCGAAAAATCAGGAATATTGTATCAAAGCGGGGCATTGTTCAGTTCGATGACATTGGCTGAAAATATTATGTTGCCTTTGCAACAATATTCGGATTATTCACCGCAGACAATCAGAGAATTGGCGGAATTAAAGTTAGCGTTGGTCGGCTTAAAGGGGTTCGGTGATTTTTATCCCTCCGAAATCAGCGGCGGGATGAAAAAACGTGCCGGTTTGGCACGGGCATTGGCGCTTGACCCGGATATTGTGTATTTTGATGAGCCGTCGGCCGGTTTGGACCCGATAAGCTCACATAATTTGGACGATTTGATTATCGAAATCAATCGCAGTTTAGGGACAACGATTGTGGTTGTGACGCATGAACTGGCATCGATTTTTGCCATCGGCACCAATTCGATTTTTTTGGATGCAAATACCAAAACGATTATGGCAAAGGGCAATCCGAGAGAATTGCTGAAAAATCCGCCGAACAAAGAGGTGTCTGAATTCTTAACGCGAGGAGAGAAGAAAAAATGAATAAAACCTATAAATTGACAGGGCTTTTTGTGCTAATCGGTATGATATGCTTCGGTTGTATCGTCGGTTACTTTATCAAACAAAAATTCACCGAAAATAATGAAGATATGATTATCATGTATTTTGATGAGTCAATTCGCGGCCTCAGCGTCGGTTCTCCGGTATTGTTGCAGGGTGTTAAAATCGGTAATGTGGTGAAAATTCGTTTGCTCGCCAATTTGGAAAAAGGAACATTTAAAACATCGGTGTATATGACATTTAATGATAATAAGTCCGTAACAGCATACGGTGAAAGTGATGACCTGTTGAAAAGACTTATTGATAAAGGGTTGCGCGCGCGTCTGATTACGTCAAATTTTTTGACCGGACAGCTGATGATTGAACTGATTATGGACGATAAAACACCGGTAGTTTATCGCGGGACAGGAAAGTATCCGGAGATTCCGACAATTTATTCGTCTTTTGCCCAAATTTCAAAAGATTTAGAAGATATTCCGTTGCAAGATACCATTGCCCGATTGGGTAATTTAATCGACAAGGTTGACGAGAATATTCCGTTGATTTTGGAGAATCTGAACAAAATGACATCTTCTTTGAATGATTCAACGCCGAAAACGATAGCCAATTTGAATGTGCTCATTGATAACTTAAATAAAAATCTGCCGGATTTGCTGCGTAATGTGAATAAAATTGCCTCTAAAATCGATGATGCTATCGATAATAACAGGGGTAAAACGGCAAAAATAATGGATAATGTCAACAATACATTGGAAGAAATTTCTAAAGTCAGTCGCTCGATGAAGAATTTGACGGATTATTTGGAACGTCATCCGGAAGCGATTGTTCAGGGAAAGGAGAAATAAAATGAAAAAGATATTGATTTGTATGTTGGTTATGGTGCTTGGTGCATGCAGTTTCCGTTCGCCGCAGTCGCAATTTTATGTGATGAACAGCGGCGGTTTGCCTGCGGTATCGGATAAGGTGCTTAATGTGGCGGTGACTCGCGTTAAAGTGCCAGATATGCTTGATAAGGCGCAAATGGTGGTGTATGATAAAGATTCTTCCGAAGTGCAGATTTTAGAGTTTCATCGCTGGGCCGAAGTGTTGCCGGAAGTATTGCAATCAACCTTAACTAATGATTTGATGGCCTATTTGCCGAAATCTTATATTAAACGCACTTATTTTGACAGTAATACCATGCAATACAGCGTTAATGTCGAGATTAACCGCATAGAGGCGTATCTGGGCGATAAGGTTATGCTTTCGGCTTGGTGGAATATTACAAACAAAAAAGGCGATATTGTAAAGCGCGGGCAGGGCATTTATACGGCTGTGACCAAAGGTAAAAGTATTGCCGATTTGGTCGAGGCCGAATCGGATGCAATGCATCAAATGTCACGCGAGATTGCACTTGAGTTAATAAGGTTGTAATTACGGCTAAGTTTAGCGCGGCTGTTTGTCTCGGCTTTGGCAATAGTCATAAATCGGGCATTGTAAACACAGCGGTTTTTGTGCTTTGCAAATATATCGTCCGAACAACACAAGCCAATGATTTGTATTGATAACAAGTTCAGGCGGTAAAACACGCATTAAGTCCTGCTCAATTTCAAGCGGGGTCTTTCCGCGACTGAAGTCAAGCCGGTGGGCAATTCGCATAACGTGTGTATCAACCGCCAAAGTCGGCTGATGAAACCAAACATTCATGACAACATTGGCGGTTTTGCGGCCGACACCGGCGAGTGTGGTCAAAGTGTCGCGGTCGGCAGGCACTTTACCGTCAAAATCATCAATAAGTTGCTTACTCATCAATATAATATTTTTGGCTTTGTTGTTAAAAAGCCCGATGGTTTTGATGTGCGATTTAAGTTTTTCTTCGCCGAGTTTTAGCATTTTTTGCGGCGAATCGGCGATTTTGAATAACTCTGCGGTGGCTTTATTGACTCCTTTGTCGGTGCTTTGTGCCGAAAGCATCACGGCAACAAGCAATGTGTAGGGATTATGAAAATTAAGTTCGCACTGCGGATTTGGATTTTCACGTTCAAAAATCTTCATTATCTCAATAATTTCGGCTTTAGCGCGTGTCATGCTTTAACGCCTCCGGCACCGGGTGCTTTCGGCGCGGTTTCATCTAAAGGCCAACGCGGACGCGGCTTAAAATCGAGTGAGTCGGTATAGCCGGCGCGATAACGCTCTAAACCGGCCCAAGCGACCATTACGCCGTTATCCGTGCAAAAACGAATCGGCGGTGCGGCAAAGTCCAGGTCATTGTCGGCGGCAAGTTTTTTGAGAGCGTTGCGTAAATATGTGTTGGAGGCAACACCGCCCGAAACAACCAAATGTTCGCCGTTGGGGTATTTTTGCTTAAAATATTTAATCGCACGCTCAAGTTTGCGCACCAAACAATCGGTCGCCGTCATTTGAAAACAGGCGCATACATCGGCAATATCCTGTTTGGGAAGAATAGCGTGTTCTAACACACCGTCGGTTGCGTATGATTCGATAATTTTGCGCACGGCGGTTTTCAATCCCGAAAAAGATAAATTATAGTCGCCGGAATTTAAGAGCGGACGCGGTAACGTAAAGCGCGAATCATCACCGATTGCCGCCATTTTTTCAATCATCGGTCCGCCCGGATAGCCGAGCCCAAGCATTTTGGCGACCTTGTCAAATGCTTCACCGGCGGCATCGTCAATTGTGGTGCCGAGCCGCTCATAATCGCCGACATTCTTGACCACGAGAATCTGACAATGTCCGCCGGAAACGAGCAAAAGTAAATACGGAAATTGAACATCATTGGCAATACGAGCGCACAAAGCGTGTCCTTCTAAGTGATTAACCGCGACAAACGGCTTGTTGAGTGCAAGTGCCAACGCCTTTGCCGCCATTGCTCCGACCACAACACCGCCAATAAGGCCCGGCCCGCACGAAGCGGCTACGGCATCAATGTCTTTAAGCTCCGTATGCGCACGTTGCAAACAAAGTGATACAATCTCGTCGATATGCTCTAAATGAGCGCGTGCCGCAATTTCCGGCACAACCCCACCGTATTGCTTGTGTTCTTCTTGCGATTGCAGTGCCTCGCCCAAAATTTCTTTGCTGTCGGTCACAATGGCGGCACCGGTGTCGTCACAACTGCTTTCTATCCCTAAAACAATCATTGTTTTTCCCATAAAATGATTTTGTTGTTCACTTTAAATTTTTTTTGTTATAAATATATGAAATAGATTGAGGCAAAATGTCAAGAAAAAGGATATGAATATGGCTAAAAATGAGAATAAATCCGATTTGAATGCAAATAAAGACATGATTGATGCGCCGGAAAAAACAGCGGAAGTTGCGCAGCCGGAACAGGTTGAAACGTTGCCAAATCCGAAAAAAAAGGATGCAAAAGAGGCACCGAAAAAGCCGGAACCGCCGCACAAAGAGCCGAGACCGGATGAACCTCCGCATAAAAAACATCACGGCGGGCGCAAGTTTATCTTTGTTATCTTTTTGTTGTTGCTTGGCGGGGTAGCGGCTTTGGCGATGCAGTTGGAACAAACCAAAAAACTCAATGCCGAAAGTTTGCAACAAATGCAAGCGGCTTATGATGCAAAACTTGAAGCTTTGGACGCTCGTGTCAAAGGGCTTAATCGCGAAGTGACAGCGCTTAAAGAACGACCGATTGTTGAAAAAGCTGCCGGTATCAGTGAAAATCAGCTGAATCAAAAAATTACCGCATTGCGTGAAGAGATGTTATCTTATTTGACACAGCAAGCGCCTGAAACCGAAACCAAAAATGCCGATGAAACAGCAGAAAACACAGATACGGCAGAAAAACAAGCGTTGCTTGCATCCGAATTTTCGGCACTTGCGGCAGGCGAAAAGAAAACACAGGAAGTTTTATTGGCAAGCGGTGCCATTATTGTGCGTGATTTGGCAGAACAGGGCATAAGTTTTGCTTATGAGGCGGAAGTGTTGCAGATATTGGCGCGCGGTAATGAATTGGCGGAAGACTATGTGCGCGTTATGCGTAATTTTGCTAACACCGACATTGTCGGCAAGCATCAGCTGATTCGCAGTTTTGATAAAATTTTTGCCGAACTTAATGAAGCACGAACAAAAGTCAGCACCGAGCCGGTTAAAAAAGTTGAAACGCGCCATTGGTATAATAGTGCTTGGGAATGGGTCAAACAATCAATTATGGTTAGAAAAATTGAGAAAAAACCGGTATTTACCGCGCAAAATGATGAAGTTTTCGATTTAGTGCATGAGGGACGGTTACAAGATGCTTTGAATGCACTCAAAACCAGCGAAAAATACAGTAAAATTGATTCAAAACCGTTAAACGTATGGAAAGAACAAACAGAGCGTTATTTAGAATTTAGCAATGCGGCCGGCGGTTTGATTATGAATGCGCTTGCCAATATCCGCCTCAAAGAATTGGAACATGCGGCGGAATAATGAGCGAATTACAAGAAATATGGCAGCGCGCGTATCAAATTGTGCCGGAACAACTGCGGCTTATGTCGAGTGTGCAACGGACAGTAACGGCGTTTAATACAAATATTGACGCGGTTGTTAAAATCAGTGGCGAACGGCTTGCGCAATTAGCGCATGATGTCGGGTTGACCGCAACGGATTTGCAAAATACCGAAACAAAATTAAACACCCCCAAAGATGTGGTGCGCGGTATTATTAAGTGTTTTACATCCGGAATTGCGGAAGAATGGTTGTGTGAAGATAAATCCGTTTATGAATGGATGCGCGACAATTTGGGGTATGACCGCTTGCAAATGGGCGGACAGGCCGGAATTGTGGCTAATGTGTTAGCGGTTGCCGGGGTGCAAAAAGTGCTGACGCACACCAATTCTCATCCGCGATTGCAGGCGGAACAATTTGTAGATGCGGATAATTTGTTTGCGGTTGAGGCCGATGGAACTGCGCGCAAGGCGTGTCAAATCAATCAAACAAATGACGAGCCGCTGATTCATCAGATTATCGAGTTTGATGCCGGAGATGCGTTTGTTTATGGTGAGAAAACGCACATTTGCCCAAAATCGAATCGGTTCATTGCCACATACGATACGGCAAATATTGAACTGAAAATTAACGACGGTTTTATTAAATACTTAAATCAAGACGGCTTTGATTATATGATATTGTCCGGTTTCCACGCCTTAACGGCCGAACGCGGCGGATGTCAGAAAATTGATGAAGTGTTGCCGCTGATTTATCATTGGAAACAGCAAAATCCGCATGGCGTAATTCATTTAGAATTGGCGTCAACGCAAGATAAAATCGTGCGTGCGGCGATTATAAATAAGTTAGCGCCGGCGGTCCACTCGGTTGGGTTGAATGAACGTGAGGCGCTTGATGCGTTAGAAGTTGCCGAGCCGGAGATGTTTGCCGCTCTTGAGGGAGCAACTCTGCCGGTTCCCGTGTTGTTTGATATTTTGCTGAAACTTAAAGAAAAACTCAAAACACCGCGTTTGCAACTGCATTTTTTTGGGATGTATCTGACCGTGCAAAATAAGAATTTTACCATAACGCCGGAAGCAAACAAACGCGGAATGATGTTGGCGGCAACGGTGGCGGCATCTAAAGCCGGAACGGGCAATATTGAAAACCGCGAAAATTTGCTGTGGGCGCACGGTATGAAAATCGGTGCTGTGGCTGAGGATAATATGCATCGGCTGAGTCAGTATTTGGCTGTACCGGAACTTGAACGGAACGGCATAACCTCTTATGATGATATGGATTTAATCGCGGTGCCGACGATTTTGGTCGATAAGCCGAAAACATTGGTCGGTATGGGTGATACAATTTCTTCCGTTTCTTTGGTCGGTGCGCGTTAGTCTGCACGTCAAAAATACAAAAACCGCCGGCAATGTGCCGACGGTTGGAAACTATTATGAAATATACCCAGTTTGTTTTTAGCGTCTGTGGTGACGGTGACCGCCGTGATGACGGTGATGATGTCCGAACAGGGCATGACCGATGGCAACGCCGGTAAAGCCGGCTAACATTCCGGTTGCAATCGGGTCATAGTGATATGTGCGCGGTGCTTGTTGGCGCACAACAACTGTTTGCGGCGGTTGTTGCACATAAACTTGCTGCGGTTGCATATATACCGGCTGTTGAACAACAACCGGTTGCCCCATCGGTTGCGTATAAATCTGCTGGCGCACAATATTGTTTTGGTCAACAACCAAAACCGTGTCGGCACGGGCAATCATCGGGCTGAAAATCAGTGCAAATGACATTAAAAATAAAAATTTTTTCATTTTTTTCTCCTTTTCAAAAGTTTATAATTTATATGTAATTCAAAAAGAAAAAAAT
Source organism: uncultured Alphaproteobacteria bacterium (assembly GCA_945835885.1). Taxonomy (GTDB): domain Bacteria; phylum Pseudomonadota; class Alphaproteobacteria; order RF32; family CAG-239; genus RUG410. The sequence goes on along the minus strand of CAMAJR010000004.1, from coordinate 28,209 downwards.
GCAATAAAATAATTATACATTCAGGTATGTATAATTAAGATTTTTTGTAAGATATTGATTCTATTGCTTAATTATTTTATAAAAAAGGTATGTTATTCAATAATCGGTGCATTGTAAGTATAAACGATTTCGGTTTCGTCTTCATTTTCCGTCGGCAATATTTCACATACCAAAAGAGTTTCATTGTTTTTCAGGAGTTCAAAAACATCATTTTCGACATTTTCTAAAGTAAAAGCATCATCAATCCGTCGATACAACTCAATGGTTCTATCTGTCGGATTCAGGCGAACGGCTGGTTGTTCCGGTGCAATATCGCGCGCATACAAAATCAGCATAATTTCATCTTCATCACTGATTAAAAAATCAAATGTGTTTGCTTCTATCGGCATATTTCCCTCCTAAGCTCGTTCGCATTAGTTAAATTTTAGGATATTTAGGTTAATATTTATCTAATAAAGGAAAAAAATGGCAAGATATATCGATTTGATTTTATTGTGGTTGAAATGGCCGACGGCAATATTTTTGTTGCTGACGATACCGGCGTTGGTTCGGGCATTTGATTATTTTAATTTTATGACTCCGAAATATTATGCACTTGTCGGCGGAATCGGGCTTTATTTTGTGACTATGATTACAGCGGGCTATAATGTTTGCCACAATATGCAGATTATATCGCACGAATTGACGCACACGTTTTTTGCGTATCTGACTTTTCACGATGCCGGTCGTATTCGGCTTAATCCGGATGGAACCGGCGGTTCGATGCAACTGAAAGGACGCGGTAACTGGGTCATTACATTATCGCCGTATTTTTTCCCGCTTTTTGCGTTTTTTTATATGCTGATTATGCCGTTTTTATTGCGTGTAATTGACGTAGATTGGCTGGTATATGGTGTTTTCGGTTATTTTATCGCATATTATTGGGTAACGGTGGCTGAGCAGGTGCATCCAAAACAGACCGACATCATTAAAGAAGGGTATCTTTTTTCGATTATTACGATTGTGGCGGCAAACCTTTGGACAACCGGCATAATGCTGGCATATGCGAGTAAATCGTGGGAAGGAATCAAAATTTACACAGCTTTGGTTATGCGGCTGAGCTTAAATTTTTGGGATATGATGCTTAAGTTAATAATCCAAAATTTGCAATAAACACGCGTCAGCATTGAACGCAACTTTGGCGCCGAGCGGCAAAATACGACGTGACGGCGTATGACCAAAGTTAAAAGCTTTGAGTACCGGAAAAGAAGTGCCGGCTAAAAAATCCGCAAAACAATCGTCAACGGAGCCATCTTCGGCATCGCTTTCGGCATCGGTGAATTGGCCGAAAATAACGCCGGCGAGCTTGTTAATGTTCGGCTGTTGTTTGAGCTGTTGCAGCATTAAATCGATGCGATAGACTTTTTCGTGCACATCTTCAACGAGTAAGATTTTGTTGCTTAAATCCGGAAAATACGGTGTTCCGGCCATACGCATCAAAACACTCAGATTGGCGCACAGTAACGTTCCTTCAACAGAGCCGGAGCGCAAAGTTGTGCCGGAATTGATTTGATATATTTTGCCGTTTAGGATTGCTTTGAGGTCGGCGGCAATTTGCGAATCGAGTTTATCGCTGCGAAAATCATACGTTAAACCAAAGCCGTTGAACGAGGTCAATCCGCTTTTTTGATAAAGTGCCAATTGTATGGCGGCATTGTCACAAAAACCGAACAGCGGCTTTTTGTTGCGTTGCACGAGTTCATAATCAATATGTGGCAAAACACGAGTTCCGCCGGCAGCGGCGCGGGCGCAAAAAATTGCCTTAATATCCGGTTCGGCAAATGCGGTGTTAATATCTTGAGCGCGTTCACGGTCGCTTCCGGCCATATAACGCTTGATTTTCAGTAAGTTTTCTCCGAAAACGGGAACAAGTCCTAAACTTTTGAGGTAAGTAACCGCTTTTTCTATTTTCGATATTTCGCCGATTTGGGCGCATGGTGCGATAATCGCAACTTTATCTCCGGTTTTGATTTTTTGCATTTAGAGTTTCTCCGCAATTTGATAACACATGTCAGTCAAAGAATTGTCGCGCGCACCCATAATTACAATACGGTCACCGGCTTTTGCTTTTTGCAAAATCATTTCGGTGGCGGCTGCTTTGTCGGTCACAAAATAGGCCTCTTTTTTGCCGAGCGAACGGGCGTATTCAATTAAATCTGCCGAAGAAATGTCTTTGGTAACGGTGCCGCCGACAAAGAAGATTTCCGGCATAATCAAGATATCGTCCGTGTTCATATTTTGCGCAAATTCGGACATAATTTCTTTGCCGAGCGCGCGCATCGGGCTAAAGCCGTGCGGTTGAAACATAACAATTAAACGTCCGTCATATTGTCTGAGCGCACATATTGAAGCCCGAACTTTATCAGGGTTGTGCGCAAAGTCGTCAATTATGGTAATGTTATGCTTTTGTGCAACAACTTCTAACCGACGTTTGGTGCCGTGAAAGTTCTGTAAGACTTCGGCGGCTGTATGTTTATCGACGCCCATCTCCACACAAGCGGCGATTGCCGCAAGCGCATTGGCAACGTTAAACGCACCGATGAGATTAAGTGTCCAAGTCTTGCCGGCAAAATCATATTGCGTGCCGTGCGGCAGGGGGGTGATGTTTGCGGCATAGTATTCGGCTTGCGGATTTTTAAGCGAAAAACCAATCAGCCGTTTGTGTTTTATTTTGCGGCACAATTCATAATCATCATTCACAATGACGGCGTGCGTCGTGCGGTCGGCAAAGTGCTGAAACAGCTCGGTTAATTCTTCTAAACTTTTGTGGTCGACCGAAATGTTGTTGATGAGTGCCATATAAGGGTTGTAGAGGTCGATACTGCCGTTGCTCTCGTCGGCTTCGACCACGCAAATATCACCTTTGTTGTAAATAATGTTCGGAATGGCGGTAGTTCCTTCATAATCTTTGAGTAGGCCGCCGTTTATCATACACGGTTTTTTGCCGAGCTTGTCAAGAATGTAGCCAATCATTGCGGTGGTGGTGGTTTTGCCGCTGGTGCCGCCGACGGCTATGCCATATTTAGCGGCATTGAACAGCTCTGCCAACAGTTGCGGACGTGTTTTTATCGGCACATTTTTTTCTTTGGCTGCTTTGATGTCGGGAATCGTATCTTCAACGGCGGTGGAGGCGCAGACCCACGCTAAATCGGAGCTGACGGCCGAACCGTCTTGGGCAAAGATTTTGATTCCCATATTTTCGAATGCCTGCTTGCTATGCAAATCGCGTCCCAAATCAAAGTTGCGGTCGGAACCTCGCACTTCATAACCGGAAAGTTTTAAAATTTGAGCGAGTGAACTCATACCGCTGCCGGAAATACCGCAAAAACTGACTTTTAGCATTGTGTTTGCCTTTATAAATCGTTGATTAAATCGTTAAGTGTGTCTTTGTTATCACTTTGCAACATTTCGAGATTTTCATAATCCAAGACAATTCGGCTCTGTCCTTCTTCGTTGACTTCCACTGACAAAGTGACTTTGATGCTTTTGTTGCCGAAAACGGCATAAAGCGAGGCCTTTTCTTCTTGCAGTTCTTTTAAAAAATTATCGTTGCCGCGCGGGTGCTCTACGGTTACTGTTTTTGACTTTAGCTCAACTTTGGTCGTATCCGCGGTTTGTTTGACGGCAGCCGGTGCTTCAACCGTTTCTTCGTGCTTATTCGGCTTAAAATATTCTTTTTCGTTGCCGTATTTTTTCTTTAAGGCGGCATAATAACGGTCATACATTCGCAACACTTTTTCTGCCTGAGGCGTGTCTTTGGCAAATACACCCTCGGCATACACCGTATGAAGATGGTCACGTTCGCCGAAAATCACAAAAATAGGTTCAAATTGCTTTTGTTGTTGTTTCGGATTGACCAAAGCGAAAACATTTTGGTAGTTTTCGAGGGTTGCCGGTTTAAATTCAAAACCGAGCTCTTCGGATTGTTCTTTAGTCAAACCCCAATATAGGCCAAACGGGGCTTTTTTGTGTCCGCTGACCATTTGTTCTTTCTTTTGTTTTTCCGCTTCGGTTTTGCGAGCGGCAATTACTTTCGGGTCTTTGGCGGCGCGTGCTTCTTCGTCGGTGGCTTGGGCCTCGGCTTTGGCTTTTTCTTCGGCTTCTTTTTGTGCCTGCATTTCAGCTTCAATACGTTTTTGTTCTTCAATTTCCTGTTGACGTTTTTCTTCACGTTGTTGCCGTCTTTTTTCGCTGATTTTCAAAAGGCGCATCTGTTCTTCAGGTATGGCAACCATCGTCGGCTCGTCGCGAATCAAATCAGTTGCGGCATCGCGTGCGGCCTGATTGGCGGCATCTTCGGCAACAGCGGCGTCAACATCATTGAAGTATTGCACCATAAAATTGTCCTCATCGGTCGGAATATTGCTTTCGGCATCTCCCGAGGTATCCGTATCTGTTGTTTGTGATGCTTTTGCTGAGTTATCTTCCGGTATTTCTGTATCATTCGGCTCATCTTCGGGCAAAACGATTTCAGCTGTATCTGCGCTTGCTTTCGTTGCTTCGTCGCTTTTTTCATCTTCGGGTAAAACGATTGAGTCGTCGACGGTATCTTCCGGTGCGATTTTTGCACTATCTGTATCTGTTTCTTGAGTTTTGTCCGCAGCTTCGTCTGCTTTTGCGTTTTCAATTTGCACCGCAGTATCTTGTGTTTCAGCCGGTTCATCGCCTTGTATAATGTTTTCTAAGTCAAGTTGTGCCATACTTTTTGCACAAAATAACAGGGTAAAGGTCAAAGACAATGTTAAAATACGTTTGCGCATAAAATATTCCTTCTGATAACCATAAAAAAAAAATTGAACAATTCGTTGTTTTGAGCTATTTTACACAATAAATACAAACAATTTATTAAATCATACGGTTAAAAATGGAAAAAGACAATATACAAAGTTTATTGATTGACATTGGGCGAAAAATGGTGCGTGAAAAAGGCACAGAGGCCTTAACCGTGCGCAAGTTGTCCGATGCTTCCGGTTGTTCGGTCGGTGCGATTTATAATCAGTTTGCCAATATGGACAATTTTATGGTTTTGCAAAACGGAATAACTCTTAAAGAGTTAGCCAATCTTATGATTAAAGAGCCGGAAACAGATGACCCGTTTGTTGATTTGAATAATATTTTACAACGTTTTGTGGATTATGTCTGCGCCAACAAAAATTTGTGGTATATGCTTTTTAATTTTCATTTGACGCACGGCAGATATGACTATTCGTTCGGGTATCGACGTGAAGTGCAAAAAATTTTGCGGTGTATTCGTCGCGCGTTGGAACGTGCCGTGCCGGAAATGGAGCGGCCGGAGCAACTGCTTTCGTCTCAGATTTTATGGCTGAGTTTGTTTGCGCTCAGCTCATTTTTAACCAAAGACGTCATTGATGCATTTTCAAAAGTAGATAAATCAAGCATTTGCCAAGTAATGGTCAACACTTTTGTCGTTGGTTTGACGGTATTGGAAAAACGTTCCGGATAAGAACGGATTATTTATTGTTCTGCTTGCGGTTGTTCCGGCTTTAGTTGTGCGGATTCCGATGTTTTTTCCGATTGTTCGATGATTGAAGTTTCTTCAGGCGGCAAGATAGAAACAGTTTGGCCTTTTGAGGCAGTTTCTTCGTTTGTTTGCGGTTCATCTGCTTGTTGAGGTTGTTTCGGTTCTTCTTCAACTTCCTCCTCAAATTCGCCGGTTTCGTCATACGAAAACTCGATGGTCGGCAAAAGTTTTTGCTCGTGATTCTCTTCGTTCATTTCTTCCATTGGTCGTGCTGAGTGTTTCGAATTGGCCGGCTTGAGTGCTTTTGCCGCTAAATCCGTGCTGCGAGCCATCGGATAATCTTCGCGTTCGGCAAATTGTTTTTCCGTCAGCAACAAGCTTTTATCAACTTTTTTATCTAAGCATTGGAGCAACCAAACATCATAAATCGGGTGTTCTACCGCATGTGTTGCCGGTGATGAGGAAATCATCCAACCGCGAAAAATATTGATGTTATCGCCCTGTAAAGTTTTATCGGAAATATCCGCAAAAGCAAAGTTGTCCGGCGCTTCTTCTACCGGTCTGGTTTTGCACGCGCGCACGGCAATCGAAAATGAGCCGAAATCAACAGCACCGCCGACCGGCACATAAATAACGCTGACGCGACCGGTAATTTTATCCATCGCCTGCATTTTAGCCGTATTTTTATCAATGCTTTCGGCTTTGCAAACAAAAGAAAAAACGCACACTGCGGCAAATAATATGCTGAAAAGTTTTTTATTCATCTTTATTGTCACTTCCCGTCACCATATAAATGATTTCTCCGACCATATCTTCTATGGTTTTAAAGTTTTTAGTTTTTGCAAAAGTTTCACCATCAGATAAATATTCTTTGGACTTTCCCGGTTCGATTTTGATGAATTTGTTGCCCATTAAGCCGTCACTGACAATGGTTACAACGCTGTCTTTCGGTAATTTTACACCGGGAGCTATACTTAAGGTAACGCGGACCGTGTAGTCTTCGTTGTTTAAATCCTGTGCCGTGACCGTGCCGACCTTTATGCCGTTGATGCGCACATCTGAACCGACACTTAAGCCGCCGACTTTGGTGAACTCGGCATTAACGGAATACCCTTCCACAACCTGCAAATCCGTAACATTGTAAGCAAAACCCAAAAACAAGAGTGCAATAACTAAAACAACCAATCCCATAATTGTTTCAACTGGTTTTTTGCGCATTTTATTCCTCCTTAAACTGTGTCTGTTCATTTGAAGAAGATGATTGGCGCTTGGCTTTTCCGAGCGAGATAATGCGGTCAACCAGTTCTTCTAACACCATAGCATCTTGTGTGAACGAAAAATATCCGCCGTCGGAAATATAATCTTCAGACCCGCCCGGTTCTATCTCAATATATTTGTTGCCCATAATGCCGGAACTGACGATGGCAGCACCGCTGTCATCAGGAATTTGTATGCCGTTGTGAATTTTGAGTGTTAATGTTGCTCTGAAATCATCTTCCAATACGGAATTTTCAACATATCCGATATCTATACCGGCCATACGCACTTTATCGCCGATTGACAGTCCGTCAGTGCGGTTGAACGTGGCATAAACGGCGTAATCGGTTTGTTTGGCGTCTGACCATACATTGCGGCGCCAATTATATATCAGAATTGTCACAAGGCAAAAGCCAAGCACACATAATCCGATGATAAAGTTTTTAATTTCTTCTTTGGTAAAACTTTCCACTTTTAAATGCTCCGTTTAAGCGTTTTGTTAATTATTACTCCAATAAAATCAATTTGTCATCAAAGTTTTTTATTGTGGTTGAAAATTTTTTTAAATTATTGTTATTATAGGGTATGTCGATTTTAAACAACGGGTAGATAAATGCTGAATATTGAAAATATTTTTAAGTCTTTTGGGAAAAAACAGGCGCTTGACGATGTTTCATTTAAAGTAAAAAAAGGGGAAATCGCCGCGCTGTTAGGCGAAAACGGTGCCGGAAAATCAACACTTTTGCGAATTTTAAGCGGTTTTTTTGAACCGGATTCCGGAAAGGTTATGATTGGTGATACCGATTTAAGCGTTAATCGTGTCAAATTTTTGCAAAATATCGGATATGTGCAAGAAATATCTGCGCTATACGGCGATATGACCGTTTATGATTTTTTGTGCTTTGCTGCAAATTTACGCGGGTTGGAACGCAATAAAATTATTGATGCGATTAAGGAATCCGTTGATTTGTTGCAGCTGCGAGATGTGTTAAGCCAAAAAAACGAAACACTTTCCAAAGGATTTAAAAAACGTGTGGAATTAGCGGCTGTTTTATTGGCTAAGCCGGAAATCCTGTTGCTTGACGAACCGACGGAGGGCTTGGACCCGAATCAAAAAGCGGTTATTCGGCAAATTATCAAAAAATATGCCAAGCAGCATATCGTGATTATTTCAACCCATACGCTTGAAGACGTGGAGGCGTTGGCCAACAGAGTTTTACTGTTGCACAAAGGGCGTTTGCAGTTTGACGGCGATTTAAAAACTTTTAAGAAAAACGCCAAAAACGATTTGTTGGCATCTTTTCAAAAAGCAACATCCGAGTGAGGTAAAAAATGCAACAATTTAAAGCATTATGGCTAAAAGAACTGGGCGGCTATTTTCAGAGCTCGTTTGCGTATATGATTTTGTTTATTTATATGTTTGTTTCGGTCGGCGGCGCGTTTTATTTCGGCTCGTATTTGGCATTGCACGACCCGTCGGTCTATGCTTTGTTTTATATACAACCGATTGTGTTGACTGCACTTTTGCCGGCCGTGACTATGCGCTTGTGGTCGGAAGAATATAAGTCGGGGACGGCGGAATTTTTGTTGACCCAGCCGCTTGAACCATGGCAGCCGGTTGTGGCAAAATTTGCGGCAGCAACTGCATTCGGTTGGTTGATGTCGCTGTTTTTGTTACCGTTTATCTGTTTTACGGCACAGTATTTGGTGCTTGATTGGGGCAATATCTTTTGTGCTTACATCGGGTTGGTTTTGTTTATTGCTCTTTTTTGCGCATTGGGAGCATTTGCTTCGGCGCTCAACAAACATATCATCGCTTCGTATTTGTTGAGCGTGTTTGTGATGGCTTTGTGGATTGCTTTGCCGGTTACGAAACTTTATGAAAGCTATACTGACTTTTTGCTGGCTGAAATCGGTTTATCCGATGTGGCATATTTTCTTTTGTTCACGATAGTTTTGGTGTTTTTGAATGTTATGATTTCGGAATACCGTTATTCGGCGCAAAAGAACAAAATATGGCATTTTGCCGCTTTTTCCGCGATATTGTTGACCGGAACCGTATTACTTGTTTTTGCAATAGATTTATTGTTTGAACACAAACTTGATTTGTCGGCACACAAATTTTATTCACCGCAAACACAAACAAAAGAATTGATTGCAAAAATTGATAAACCGCTCAATATTGATGTTTATATTGCCAAAGATTTTAGGGCGCATAATGTCGAATATTTTCGTTATTATCAACAGGTTAAGCGTTTTTTGGAAAAATATCGGACACTTTCGGGCAATATGATTCGATTGAATGTTACGGAAGTTGAACCGTTTTCGCAAATGGAGGATATGGTTTTGAGCTATGGCTTGTATTATGAAGAAAATACGAGCGGCACAAAAGATTATTTCGGCGCTGTTGTGCGAGACAACGATGCAAACGGTGTGACAATCAAACAATTTACGTCCGAGCGCGGCGCATATTTAGAAAAAGATATTGACAGTGCTTTGCTGAAATTGACGGATGGCGACAATTTGCGTCGCAATATCGGTGTTTATCTTGACGCTACGCAAAATCTTGAAAATTTTAACGGCTTGCTGTTGAACTTGGAAGATGATTATGATGTGGCACGCATAAGCGATGATGTATATGAAATTTCGCCGAAAATGGATATGCTGATTCTTATCAATCCGAAAATGATTTCAACCGTATTTCGCTATGCACTTGACCAATATATTATGAATGGCGGTAAAGTGCTTATCTTTTTTGATTTGCTTACTAAAAATCAAGCCGACGAAGTGAACTTGGAAATGCTGAGCTTGGTTGATTTTTTGGACCGTTGGGGAATTATGCTCGGTGATAAAATGCCGGAAACGGGTAATATCGCGACTGAGTATTATACCGGTGATTTGCCGCTGAATATTTATAAAGCTCTTGAATTTTCCGTTGTAAATCCGGTTTTGAAGGTCAAACCGATTATCACGGACAATGATAAATATATCGGCGCCGTGATTGAGGGGATGCTGTTGTCGTTGTATGAGAACAATCCGCACGATGACGCTGAAATTCGCAAAACAATGATGCCATATAATCCGATTTCCGACGGTTCGGTTCAAATTGCACTAATCGGCGATGTTGACCTGATTGACGACACTTTCTGGATTGACGAGCGCTCATCGGATAAAAATCCGAACAGCGCCGTTTATAAGGCGGCAAATATTGAACTGGTGCGCAATCTTATTGATGATATGCTCGGAGTTGACGGCTATCGCACTTTGCCGGTGCGCTCGGCTTATCGCAACACATTAAGCATCGGACAAAAGCTGTATGATGATATTTACGGTCGGCAAACACCGCTTTATATTAAAATCAACGAAGAAATAGAGCGTTTGAAAGCCGATGTTTATAAAAACAGCGGTAATGATGCGGATAAAGCAGCGTCTTTGATGCGTGTGAGTGAGGCCGGACAAAGAATCGCCGAGTTGCAAAAGCAATCCGATTCATTGTTGTATCAACTGAAAGAAAACTATGCTGATGCGGTTGGTTCGATGATGTGGAAAAATATTATTTTTAAACCGATTGCGCTTACTTTGTTGCTATGGTTGGCTTTGAAATGCATAAACCGGCGCAAGCGTCGTCAGATTAAGGAGATGTTTGATGATTAAAAGATATGTTAGACAAGCTCTTGCATTTTTAGCCATAACCGCACTGTTGTTCGGCGGCGCAATGTGGCATCGGCGGCATATTTCGGCAGGGCAGGTGCGCGGGCAGTTTGCTTTTGAACAGACGCGCGATAATATTCGGCAGCTTGGTAAAATTCAGATGACAACGGCTGAAGGAGGAGAAGTCAATATTTATTATCAAAACGGAGACTGGTTTTTCAAAGAAGCAAAAGATTACTTTATAAATGTGCGCAGTTTATCCGAGTTTTATAATATGGCCAATAATTCTTTGATAGAGGCGGTTCGTCCGGCAAACGAGGCTGATTTGAAAGATAAGCAACTGACATCGGAAGCCGGAACAAAAATTGTTACATACGATGTCGCGGGAAATGTCCTTGATGAAATGATTATCGGCAAACATTTAACCGGTGCATCAGCGTATGCCTATAATCCCAAAAGTCAGGATTATTACTATATTATAAGTGATGTCGGAGCGTTTTCCGGTGCGCCGACGGATTGGATTCCGTATCCTTTGCTGACCATAGACGAACGTATGCTCAGAGTTATAAAAACGGAAAAAAATACGCTGAGCAGAATGCAAATTAATCAAATGGCCGCGGCGGATTCTGGTATGCAACGAGTGCTTGATGTGCTTAGTTTTATCAGTTACGACGGTGTGTCCGTAAAATCGGAGCTGTTGTCAAATGAGGCTCGGAACATTATACCGCGCAAAATAGAAATAACGATGGTCGGCGGATTGATTTATGATTTTGAAATTTATAAAATTGAGGATTTGTATTGGCTCGGTGTGACGCTTAAAACCGATAAAGTCGCGCACAAAGAAGTGCCGTCGTTTGTGAAGAATAATCAAAAATATTTTGCCGATTGGCTGTTTTTAATGAATACCAGACAAGGCAGAATATTGTATGAAATGTAAAAGAAAAAGAGCCGGCAAGTTGCAAGCTCTTCTTCTGTGAAACGTTATCAAACGACGGATTTATACACCGGACAGACGAACCGTATCATGTGCAATCACCAATTCTTCATCAGTCGGAATAATATAAACCTTAACTTTTGAATCCGGGGTAGAAATCATAATCGTTTCACCGCGAACACGGTTGTTTTTCTCATCAAGAGTAATGCCTAAATACGCCAAGCGTTCAATCAGTTGTTTGCGCAAGGCCCAACCGTTTTCGCCGACACCGGCCGTAAAGACAATGGCGTCAACACCACCTAAAACCGCGATGTAGCCGCCGATGATTTTCAACAGTGAATGAACGTAACAATCGGTTGCCAAAATGCACTTTTCGTCGCCGTCAAAAATACCGTTTTCAACGTCGCGATTATCGGAATAGCCGCATAAGGCGAGCATACCGCTTTGTTTGTTGAGCAAATCATTGACCTGATCAACGCTCAATCCGTCTTTTTTCATAATATAGAGCGGAATATACGGGTCAATATCGCCCGAGCGCGTGCCCATTATCGTGCCGGCAAGAGGGGTAAAGCCCATAGATGTATCGACACATTTGCCGTTTTCGACTGCAGAAATGGAAGCGCCGTTACCTAAGTGGCAGGTAATGATTTTTCCTTTTTTGCCGATGAGTTTGGCACATTCTTCCGCAACGTATTTATGCGATGTGCCGTGGAAACCGTAACGACGGATTTTATTGCGCGTGTATTGGTCTTCCGGAATGGCGTAACGATATGCTTCCGGCTTCATTGTTTGGTGAAAAGAGGTGTCAAACACCGCAACTTGCGGCACGTTCGGCAAAACTTCTTTGACTGCCTTCAAGCCCAAAACGTGCGCCGGATTATGCAAAGGCGCCAAATCAGATAAGCCGGCGATTTGTTCAATAACTTCATCCGTGACCAAAACAGACGCTTTGAAAATATCTCCGCCTTGAACAACACGATGACCGACGGCGCTGACTTCATCCATAGATTTTAATGCACCGTTCAAAAGCAAACCGAACACGCTGCGAATCGCTTCAGAGTGTGTCGGCATCGGGGTCGGATATTGCTGTTTCGGGGCATCGCCGTATTGAATTTTAATTACGGAATGTTCCACACCGATACGTTCGGCAATACCTTTGGATATAACTTCATATTTTTCGCCCTCTACATTGTAAAGTTGAAATTTCAACGAAGACGAGCCGCAATTGATTACGAGAATTTTTTTCATTAAATCAGTTCCTTATTTTGTTGCTTGCAGACAGGTAATAGCGATTGCGCCGACAATATCTTCGGCAAAACAACCGCGAGAAAGGTCGTTGACCGGTGCGTTCAAACCTTGCAGAATCGGACCGTAGGCCTCGCAACCGCCCAATCGCTGCAATAATTTATAACAGATGTTTCCGGCTTCCAAATTCGGAAAAATAAGCACACGCGCTTTGCCGGCAACATCACTGTTCGGGGCTTTTTTGGCGGCAACAACCATATCAAGCGCCGCATCGGCTTGCAATTCACCGTCAAGTTTAATGCCGAGATTTTTGTATTCATCGGTTTTTAAGGCATCAAGAGCAATTTGTGTGGCGCGCTTTACTTTTTCGACTTCATCACCTTTGCCTGAGCCCTTGGTTGAGAATGAGAGCATTGCCACATTCGGCTCAATTCCGAACAAAATCGCGGTTTTTGCTGCATTTAAGGCAATTTCGGCCAATTCGGTATCGGTCGGGTTAATGATAACGCCGCAATCAGAAAAAATGTATGGCTTGTCATTTGAAAGCATAATGAAAAACGATGACGCACTCCCGCCTTTTTTAGCTGCTTTGATGATTTGCAATGCCGGACGAACGGTATCCGCGGTCGAGTGATTGGCGCCCGAAACCATACCGTCGGCGTGGCCGGATTTTATCATCAACGTTCCGAAATAGTTATAATTCAGCGTCAATTTGGCTGCGTCTTCTTTGCTCAGCCCTTTTTCTTTACGCAATTCATAGAGCAACTCGGTATATTCGCCCAAACGCGGAGATTCTTCCGGCTTTATAAATTCGATACCGTCGGTGTTCCAACCCTTGTCGGCAAAATATTTTTGCATTGTCGGCACATCGCCTAAAATAATGATTTTGGCAGCACTTTCTGCTCTGACGATATGTGCGGCCTCTAAAACGCGTGCATCTTCACCTTCCGGCAAAACAATGGTTTTAAGGTTTTGTTTTGCTTTGTCCAAAAGAGATGCGATGTATTTACTTTTAACCATATTTTTATCCTTTGAATCAGCTTTGTTAAAAATTATATCTAATAAACAACCGTTCTTTGCAAATGTCTATAAAAAAGTTTTGATTTTCCGATTAAATTGTAATATCTTACAAAAAAATTCGATAAGGTGAAATAATGAAGAAGATTTTTTTGATATGTCTGTTTTGTTTGATTTTCGGTTTTTCGGCGCAAGCAAAGGTTAATTATGAAGTTTTGGTGCCGGTTGATGTTGAGGCCGAAAATTCGGTGGCAGCCAAAGATAAGGCGATGCTCGAAGCACAACGCAAAGCATTTTTGGAGGTTGCCGGTAAGCTGACGTCGGCCGAAAATGTGGAAAAATTAAATACATTGGAAGACGGTTCGGTGCAACATTTTGTGCAATCCATCGGTGTGGCAAACGAAAAAGCCGGCGGCACAAAATATATTGCCGATTTGACCATAACCGTGAATGAGCGGTTGTTGAAAGATTATTTGGCGGAAAACGATATGATTAAATCTGAGCCGGAAGAATTGCTCGTTATTCCGGTATTCCGTCGTTCGTTGCAAGGGTATCCGCTGTTGTGGGAAGAAGATAATTTGTGGTGCCAAAGTTGGCGTGCCAAAGGGCTAGTGAAATTCGGTGCGATGCAAATGCGCACGATTAACGAACAATACCGTTATGCCATAGAAGATTTAAACGCGCAAAATGCGCTCTATATGTCTGACGAAATTTATCAGCAAATTATGCAAATCAGCGGGAAAACGAGCAAAGTTTATGTGTTGTTTGCCGAAACGCTCGAAAACGGCGATTTAAAGGTGACAGTTAAAAACTTACAAAATAAGTCTGAAGATTCCTTTACGGTTTTGCGCGATGATAATGCCGATATTTTTGATACCGCGATTGAAAAAAGCGTGATGTTTGTTTCCAATATGGAACGTAATGCGCAAAATAACGAAGCGGTCGCAACGGTAGAGAGTATCAATGCGGTGTATATGTATCAGGATATGAAAGATTGGCTGATTAAAAGCAAAGCTCTTTCCGAATTAGATGCGGTTGAGGGTGTTGAAACCAAGAGTTTTGGCGGCGGTAAGGTTAATTTTACAATCAATTATACCGGTTCGCTTGAGCATTTGTGGGATGTTTTGCAAGAAAACGGATTTAGCCACGAAGCGGTAGGAAACTACTTTATCATAAGGTAAAAAAAATGAATAAACAAGAAGTAAATAACCAAAGAACAGGGCTGATTTTGACCGTGCTGTTGATTATCGGCGGGTTGCTTTATTTGTTACGGTCGGTTTTGTTGCCGTTTGTCATCGGGATTGCGGTAGCATATTTTTTGGATCCGCTCGTGAACCGGATGACGCGCGGTGACAAAATTTCACGCACAACGGCGAGCAGTTTGGTGATGCTGGCATTTTTGCTGGTTTTATTGCCGCTTTTGGTGTTGCTCGGCGGTATGGCGATTTCGGAAGTCAGCGATTTTGCCGCGCATTTGCCGGAGCACGTCGGAAATTTCGGTGAAAAAATCAAGCTGTTGCTCGGACGGGTGCAAGAGCATTTTCCAACACTTATGACGCACGGAAAAGAAAATATGCTTGCCGGAAATTGGGGCGAATCGCTTAAACCGGTTGCGGCGGTAGTGCAAAAAATTATATCCAACGGTTTTGCGCTGGTTAATATAGTGTCATTGTTGCTGATTTCGCCGGTTGTGGCATTTTATATGTTGCGCGATTGGCATGGTTTTACCGGAAAAATTATTGATTTGGTGCCGCAAAAGCATAAACAAAATGTGGTTGACGGAATGCAAGCGGTCAATCGAATTATTTCCGGATATCTGCGCGGACAAGCTTTAGTTTGTTTGGCGCTCGGCTCTTTTTATTCGCTCGGATTGTGGGCTGTCGGCTTAAAATTAGGGATTTTGGTCGGTTTTATTGCCGGTTTGATTTCGTTTATTCCGTATGTCGGCTCTATTTCCGGATTTTTGATGGCGATGGTGTTAGTGGTGACACAGGACGGAACATTACCGAAAATTATTGCGGTAGTGGCGGTATTTTTAGTCGGACAATTCCTTGAAGGCAATTTCTTAACACCGAAATTGGTCGGTGAAAACATCGGGTTGCATCCGGTATGGGTGATGTTTGCACTCCTTGCCGGCGGTGCGTTACTCGGGCTTTTGGGTATGATTATCGCGGTGCCGGTTGCGGCAATTATCGGCGTGTTGTTGCGATATTTAATCGAACATTACAAAAAGAGCGCGCTCTATCTCGAAAAATAAGATTAACCTCTGTCGGTGCGATATTTTTGTTTGTAAATTTCTTCCAAAGATTGGTATGGTTTGCCGTGTTTTTTAGCCCATTCCAAGCTGGCTTTATCCGCACGTTTTTTAAACATTTTCGCCTTGTCGAGATAGTAGTCTGCGGTGTCGGTATCGCCTAATTCTTCACGGCAAATTCTCACGGCTGTTCTACAATAATTGTGCTTTGCTTCGTTTGATTTAATCGGACCGAAGTATTTTTCTTCTTTGAGAATTGTCAGAGCCTCTTCAATCTTATTTAGTTTTTGCTCCGGATCATACATAGGGTCATCCAAATCAAAATCAATGCGCCGCAAATCTTCTTCACGTTGTTCTCGCCCCAGTTTGTTTTCTACTGACCGGCGATTTTTGCGATAAGATTGGACAATGCTCTTAAACGGAAAGTTTTCTTTATTTTTTGAAAGTTGATAAACATCATTAATGATTTTTCCGTAAAGCATAAAATCAACCCCGCGTTTGTGCACATAAGCATCTTTGGCTATTCGTTCCATATCGTCGGGATTTTTTTTATCGGCTACGGCAAGACGTTTTTCAAGCGCTTTGCAATAATAGGTGTTGGCATGCGGATGAATACGGCTGATTTCCCACAAAACGCGGTCAAACGCTTCGGCTTTTTTGCTGTTATCGACGACAGAATCCATAATTTCAAACTGACGTGCGTCAAGTAGCGACCAAGAGCGGTCATCTTGGGAGTTTGTGCCAAATTCATTAATGGCGTCATTGAATTTGTTGCTCAAATCATCAAATGTTGCCATCGCCGTTCTCCTTTAGAGTTTTTTCACCATCTTCATAAAGGTTATGCCTTGTTCGTCAAATGGTTCGCCTTCGGCAACATAGCCCATGTTTTCATAAAAGCCGACGACAAACAGCATGGCGTGCATAACGATTTTGGAATATCCGGCATTTTTTGCGCGCTTTTCGGCATACGTCACTAATTCACGTCCGACGCCTTCGCCTTGATAAACGGTATCGACGGCCACTTGCATTAAGCGGATGGTGTCATCATCGACCGGCGCTAAAATCAGTCCGCCGACCAACTTGTTGTCAAGCATTTCGATACAGCCGATGTGCAAGTATTTTGCTTCTTCAGGTCGAAATGAATCGAGAAACTTTAAACCGAGCGGCTCTAAAAGAATTTTATAGCGCAATTCGACTAATTCATTATAGCGCGATGAGCCGAAATCAACATCAATCATTTTCCGCATTATGGACCTCCTTATTTAGTATCATTTATTAAAACATATTTTTTGATATTTGACAATAGTTATTGATTAAAACAAAAAAATAAATTATGTTGTGGCAAGATTTATGACGTAGGATAGATTATGACAGATTTAAGTTTGATACGAAATTTTGCGATTATTGCCCATATTGACCACGGAAAGTCAACGCTTGCCGACCGTATCATTGAATATTGCGGCGGATTGCAAAGCCGCGAAATGACTGAACAGGTGCTCGATTCAATGGATATTGAGCGCGAGCGCGGCATTACGATTAAAGCGCAGACGGTGCGACTCGAATATAAGGCCAAAGACGGCAAAACCTATTTATTAAACATGATTGATACACCGGGACACGTCGATTTTACTTATGAAGTATCACGCTCGCTTGCTTCGTGCGAAGGCTCGGTTTTGGTGGTTGATGCGACGCAGGGCGTGGAAGCGCAGACACTTGCCAATGTGTATTTGGCGCTCGATAATAATCACGAAATCGTGACGGCACTCAATAAAATCGATTTGCCGTCGGCCGATGTGGCACGCGTTAAGCAACAGGTGGAAGATGTTATCGGCTTAGATACCTCCAATGCGGTGGAAGTTTCCGGCAAAACCGGCGCGGGCGTAGAAGATTTGCTTGAGGCAATTGTGAAATATCTGCCGGCACCGCAAGGCGAAGAAAACGAACCGACCAAGGCACTCCTTATTGACAGTTGGTATGATTCGTATTTGGGTGTGGTGATTTTGGTGCGTATTAAAGATGGAACGTTGCGTAAAAAACAGAATATTCGGCTGATGTCAACCGGTTTGGATTATGTGATTGATAAAATCGGGGTGTTCACACCGAAAATGAAAGATGTTGAGGTGCTTCACGCCGGCGAAGTCGGGTTTATTACCGCCAGCATTAAAAGCGTTGATGACTGCAAAATCGGTGATACGATTACTGATAATCGCCAACCGTGCGCTGAAATGCTTGCCGGATTTAAGCCGTCGGTTTCGGTTGTGTTCTGCTCTATTTTTCCGGTGGACAGCAGTCAATATGATGCGCTCAGAGACGCGCTCGCTAAGCTCAAACTCAATGATGCCAGTATTGAATATCAGCCGGAAAATTCCGGTGCGCTCGGTTTGGGTTTTCGCTGCGGCTTTTTGGGCTTGTTACACATGGAGATTATTCAAGAGCGAATCGGCCGCGAGTTTGATTTGGATATTATTACGACCGCGCCGTCAGTGGCGTATAAGTTGTATATGACTAACGGTATGGAGATGACACTCGATAATCCGGCTGATATGCCGGACCCGTCAACGATTAAGCTGATTGAAGAACCGATGGTGCGCGCAACAATTATGGTGCCGGACGAGTATTTGGGCTCGATTCTGAAGCTTTGCACCGAACGACGCGGCACACAGGAAGATTTGACTTATGTCGGCAATCGGGCGATGGCGGTGTATAAAATTCCGTTAAGCGAAATTGTGTTTGATTTTTATGACCGGCTTAAGTCGATTTCGAGCGGTTATGCCAGCTTTAACTATGAGCTTATCGGCTATGCACCGGCAGATTTGGTCAAAGTGCAGATTCTGATTAACGAAGAGCCGGTTGATGCGTTGGCGTTTTTGTGTAATCGCACCGAGGCAGAAGCCAGAGGACGCCAGATTTGCGGCCGTTTGAAAGACCTTATTCCGAGACACTTGTTCAAAATTCCGTTACAGGCCTCTATCGGCGGACGAATTGTGGCGCGCGAAACGATTTCGCCGATGCGTAAAGATGTGACGGCCAAGTGTTACGGCGGCGATGTGACGCGTAAGCGCAAGTTGTTGGATAATCAGAAAAAAGGTAAGCAACGGATGCGCCAATTCGGCAAGGTCGAAGTGCCGCAGTCAGCGTTTATTGAAGCGCTCAGAATCGGCGATAATTAAAGGATATGTCGTTCGTCACTATAATCTTGCAACACATCGCGTAACCGCGGATTGTTCACCGCTTTGCCCTTACTGATGCCGAGGATATCGTGCTTATAATCAGCAATGATGTCATCAAACGTTCGTTCAGAATTATTAAGCGGCATTGTTTGTTGTTTGGGTTCCGCGTTTCGGACTGTCGGTTTTGGCGGGGTAACTTCGGCTTTTGAAAACGATTGCGAATTTTGAGGGATTTTTCGGGGTTGTGTGCCGATATTTTTTGCATTTGTTGTTTGGGTTGTATGATGCGGCTCTGAAGTGCTTGTTTGCAAATTATTTTCCTTTTCGTTTTTTTGCTGCGCACTTTTTTCGGCTTTGATTTTTTGCAAACGTTCGCGTTCTGCCTGTAATTGTTTTTCGTTTCGGACGTTTTGTTCAAGGTGCTGTTGTCTTTCCGCGGCTTTTTCGGCAGTTATGCGTTTGGTATCAGTTGTTTTTTGCGACGGTTCGGAATTTTGAACGGATGCGGTCGGTGTTGAGGCGGTGTTTTGCGTTTGTCTGTTGCCGTAATTCATTTTGGGAATCGGCGGTAATTTTTCCGGTTGGTGCATTTTATCCAAAACTTTTTGCGGAATAAAAAACGACGGTTGGTGCTGAGCCGCGTGCGCCGATATGATACACAGCGACAGAGCGGTTACACCGATAAATAACAATGCAGATAAACGTTTTTTCATTTTTCCCTCATTGGATGAGTATAATACGGAATCATTAACTTATATTTAATGGTGGCACGATAAACTTAATGGTATGAAGGGAATTTTGTTTTTTTCTGCGCTTTTATTATATGCCGCACCATTGCGTGCGACGAGTTATATATGCTCGACTGCCGCAAATGACCAAGATTTGGTGCATATTCGCTATAAATACGGAACACTCAAATTAGATGCCTCTAAAACAACGCAAGAAGTAAGCGAGATTTGTCATGATAGAGCGGCCGGTTGTTTTGTGTATTGTGGATTTGCAGGTTCAATCTCGGTCAAAGACAAAGTGTTTCAGGCACAAGGTGTCAAGTGCGTCGTGCCGGAAGTTGAAGTGACTTATGATTTCAGCGGAAGGGTTATTTATGTGACAAAGGAGTATACGCCGTGCGGCACGAGAGCTGTTTTTCGCCATGAAATGCAACATTTTATGATTTGGAAAACAGCAACCGAATGGTTTTTGAAGGATTTGCGCTTCAGTTTAAATCAGGCCGTGCGCAAACAAGCTGTTATTTGTCCGAAAAAAGGAGTTTGCTCGGCAAACAGTTACGATGTTTTGAAATCTGTTAAGGCGCAAGTGGAAAAAAGGTGGATAAATATTAACAGAAAACAACAGGACTTGCTTGATGAGGTTGACCACGATATGGATAATGATGTGAATTATACGGTATGTGCGCCGTATTCGCTTGAGGTAAAATTATTCTGAACGATATTCGTCTTGCATATCGTTCAATTTTGTGAGCATATCCCGATTGGTTATATCAAGCCCTGCGCCGATGCGTTTCAAGTCAACTAAATAATCATCAAAAAGTTTTTGAAACGAGCGATTAACGCGTTCATTTTTTGTTTTCAAGAACGTGACAATCCGGCGTTTTTGCAACATATCGACGTGTTGCCGCTGATATGTGAAAAGATGTTGATATTTGTGGTTAAAGACAGAAATATAATAGACTGGATATGCCGAATGCTTGATTTGTATGTATTTTCCTTTTGTATTACTGCTTGAACCTCTGATGCTTTGATAAAAAAACAGAGGGTCGGTTGATTCTATCAGGTAAATCTTTTCGGTTGCCGGCGTGTTTTTTAACAACACATTAAAATGCGCTTTACGCTTGGCAAATTGTTTGCGGCTTTGTGTGATTTCTTCAGAAATCTGTTCGTTTAATTTGTAATTGGCAAATTGATACGCATAAGAAAGAGTATGCCAATTTTGCTTAATTTTTTGCATACGCTTGGTTTCAGAGTTGATTTTAGCATATTCGGCATCTAACATTTTTTTCAGTTGCTCCGAACTCAAACTGTAGGAACGGGTAATGTTTGCCTGATATTTTTCAAGATCTTTTTCGCGCCACGTTTGCTTTTTCAGAATTTTCTCAATCGGTGCCGGCGGATACGTTTGTGCGGCGGCAGGCATAATATTCGGCAAGAACATTATGCTTAACAAAACATTCAAAAAGATATATTTGTAAAACTTCTTCATAAATGCAGTATATTGAAAAATGTATTAACTTTGACTTAAGAAATAAGTGCTAATTATATGGCAGAGGAAACAAATGAAAAAATTTTTAAGTTGTTGTCTTTTGGGGGTATTGTGGGTTTGCTGCTCGACGGCATCGGCGGCAACATTCGGTTATTCTTTGCAGCGTTGCAAAAATATTATGCGTTCACGGCCGCCACAAATTGATGTGGTCTACAGCTATGGCAGTTTGCGGTTGGACAACAGTAAAGATGCCGAAGGTATCAAAGAGATTTTTCAGCAACTTCATCCTGAACAGGCAACTCACAAAGTGAACGGATTGACTGTTATGTCGCCGCACGCCGCAGTTGAAAACAGTATTTCAATGGAGTTTATCGACGAATATCTGTGCTATTATCCGGAGCGTGTGACCATCAACACCGGTTATCATCCGACGGTGTATATTTCTAAAGAATTAACCAGCAATCCTTGCCGCTTTATGCTGACCGTGCGGCATGAACAGACGCATTTGGATATTGGACATTTGAGTTTGCAAAATTTTGCAAAGCGGCTCAAAGAAGAATTTCCGAAAATAGTCGAAAGTGTCGGACCGCGTTTGAAATCACAGGGTGATTCGGTTGTCAACGCAGATGATGTGGCAAAAGAAATAAATGCGGAATATTTAGCACAACTTAAAGTGTTGTTTGACGACTTTGTGCAAAAACTTTTAGAAGAAAATGCACGAATTGATACCGATGAAAATTATGAGACAGAAAAGCGTCTTTGTCCGGATAATTAACTGCAGATTTTATGCAATAAATGCAAACATTCATCAATGTTATCGGCGGCGTAATCAATATATTCCACACCTTTGTCATTTTCTTTGCCATGGCACAATCGCACGGTTTGCATACCGGCCTTTTTGGCGAATTCCAAATTGGAATAGCTGTCGTCAATAAACAGACATTCTTTCGGATTGATTTCTGCCGCTTCACAAAACTTGATATAAACTTTGGCATTATCATTTTTTTTGTATTCACCGAATTCTTCTACCGAATAGAAACGGTCGGCAAAAAAATCGTATAATCCGATATGCTTCAAAATTGCTTCGCAAACACTGTGCGAGCTGGTTGAAAAAATGTATTGCGGACAGCGTAAATTTTTTAATTTTTCCAAAAAATCAGGATACGGTTTAATCGGGTTGAGGTTTTGCTCCTTGCGTTTATGATAAGCATCAAATAAATCTTTAGGGTTAATGCCGTATTTTTGCACAAACAATTCGCCGCCGTCACGATATGTGCGGTATGACTCGGTAACCATTGCTTTGGCAGTATTAAAATCCAAAGGCAGATTAAGGTCTTCAATAGCGGCTTTTGCCGTAATCGTATCCATTAAATCGTGAAATTCCGGCGTTTCGCGATACAGAGTGTTATCCAAATCCCAAACAATAACCTTATACATTCTTTTCCCTCAAATATTTAAACCTCAAGGAGTATAGCATAATTTTCAGCGAGGTCAAGTGCTAAAAACGGCGTTGAAAAAAGTTGTTTGAGACATATATGTTGCCGGCGGAGGGTGCGATGATTAAGTATGTTTTCGGATTTTTATGCGTCTGGTATTCCGTTTCGGTATTTTCAAAAACGGAAATTTTGTTTGAAAAAGCGGCATCAATTGAAGGTGCGGTGTTTTCAGGTTATGAAATTCCGCTTTTTTTGCTGCACTGGAGAGAAAACGAAATTGATTAAATTTTTGCTTCTACCAACGGAATTATATAGGCAAGAACTGCCTCAATATCAAGGTTTGAGGTATCGATAATCACAGCATCATCGGCCGGTTTTAGCGGTGCGGCTGAGCGGTTGCAGTCACGTTCGTCACGGGCAATCATATCGTCTAAAACTTTTTGATAAGTCGTGATAATGCCTTTTTGTAAAAATTCTTTGTGCCGGCGCTCGGCTCGCACTTCGGTTGAAGCGGTCACAAATAATTTAAGGTCGGCTTGCGGACAGATAACCGTGCCGGTGTCACGGCCGTCATAAATTACGCCGTTTGCCGGTGTGCCGTCGGCAAATACCGGATTTAAAGCAAAATTTTGTTGCATCTTAAGCAGAGCCGTGCGCACTTCGGGATAGACCGAAATAACAGAGGCCGCGTGACTGCCGATATCCGAACGAAAATCAGGATGAATCGAGAGTTCCATCATTTGCGGAAATGTCATATTTTGTGCGATTTTCAGCGCGGCATCTTTGTTACTCAAATCTTCGCCGATTAAAACCATTTGCAAACCGACAGCGCGATATACCATACCGGTATCAAAATACGCAAGTTTATATTTTTTTGACAGGTAATCAGAAATGGTTCCCTTACCGGCTGCGGCCGGTCCGTCAACAGTAATAATCATATTATCATCCTTTTAATTTGCCAATATTATACTTTCTTTAACACATCTTAAGTTATAATGGCAACTGAAAATTGATTTATGCAAGATTTTTGTTGCAAAACACAGGAGAAAATTGATGAAATTTTTGATTGCCGATGACCATGAATTGTTTCTGCAGGGATTGGAGTTTATTTTGCGTAAGGAATACCCGCAAACCGAAATCGTGGCGGTAAAAAATTATAAAGAAATATTTGCAACTTTGGAAGAAAACAAAGATTTTGATTTGATTTTAACTGATTTGGCAATGCCGGGAGCAGATTGGCTCGAAGCCATTGAGAAAATTCATAAATTATGTCCGGATTTGCCGATTATCATTATCTCGGCGGTTTTTGAACGCGAAATTTTACAAAAAACATACGATTTGGGGGTTTCGGGTTATGTTTCTAAGGCATTTCCGAACAATTTGATTATCGGTGCCATCAATTTGGTGTTGGCGGGTGGGGTGTATATTCCGCCGGAAATTTTGCAAATGAGTGTAAAATCGCCGTCCGAAACCGTGCAGAAACTGGTCCAAGATTTAAATCAGTCACAAGCAAAATCGGAAAAGAATTTGACGCCGCGTCAAACCGATGTTTTGCGCTGTATGGCCGAAGGGTTATCAAACAAACAGATTGCCTATAAACTCAATGTCAGCGAAGGAACGGTTAAGATTCATATTACGCTTTTGATGCGGACTTTGAAAGTTACAAACCGAACGGCTGCGGTGCGCAAAGCAATACAACTCGGACTGTTAAAAGAAGATTTATAAAAAGGAAAAAAATATGAATGAACTCCCGCCATATATGCAAGTGCTATATCATCGTATTTACGGTAATCGAATAGTTTCCGGAATTTTGGACGACTCGCGTGTGACGGCGCTGATATCATGCGGCGCTTCCGGTAAAATTATCAATGATGTGCTGCATGATGTGACGAAGAATGCGCACGTTTTGCAAATCGGTTTGACTTTCGGAAAAGAAATATCGGCGGTCTACGAAAAGGTTAAAAAAAACGGAAAATTCGATATTTTTGACGTTTCCGAAATGCAAATAGAAATGGCAAAAGATAAATATTTAGATGAAGATATTTGCATAACAAATTATAATGCGGCACTGCCGTGGGATGAAAAATACGATGTGATTATATGCTATAATCTGATTCATGAGTTGCCACCCAAAACACGCCAAGCGGTTATGGATAATGTGCTTGAGTCATTGACAAACGGCGGCAAAGCGGTGTTTGTTGATTGTGCCGAACCGGAAGTTTGGAATCCGATAAAATATCCGTTGTTGTGGTTTAATCGGTTATATCGTCCGTTTGCCGAAAGTTTGTGGCGTCAGCCGATTGAAAGTTTTGCCACTAAAAAAGATGAGTTTCGCTGGCATCATACATATTATCGCGGGCATATGTATCAAAAAACCGTGGCGGTGCGAAAGATTTTAAGCGGCGAAGATGTGCTGAAATTAACGAAAATTTTTCACGGCAAATAATGACCGAACGGTCTAATTTTGTGTGTCTAAACTGCAATTATCCAAAATAAAGTTCAGTTCTTCAGCAACCGAAATGCGTTGCACGGTGCTGAAATCATACCCTTCTTCTTCAGGCAAAACCAATGCTTCTAAGATTTGCAGATATTGTTCGCGTTGTGCCGTATCTAATGTGCACTTAAAACTGACCGTCCGCTCCGGATTGTCCGAATTTTTCGGAGGCATTTGCGTAATTTTGAATGAATACAGGCATTTATCGTCTTGTTCTGTTAGAATTTGTCGCTCGACTTTAATGGATGCGGTAATTTCTTTTTGTTCAACCGGTGCGCATTGTGTCAGGTTCCGGCGAATTTTTTTTGTGTAATCAACTTCTTGCCGCACAAAACGACAAAGCTTTCGGTCGGACATAATGGCAAACGCCGCCAGATAATCAGGGTCTTTTTCAATTTTATGTCCGTCCCAACGCGGTGAATGTCCTTTGGCCTGATAACGGCGTAGGGAATCTGCATAATTTTTTGCTTGCTCCGGCGTTAGTTTGCAATCTTGCGAAATGTGCACCAAAACATTGGTGTGTCCGTCAATATGCAAATGGCAAAGTTTGTTCTCAATCGGAGAAACGCTGTATGTGGTTTTGACCTCAATATCTCTGTTGGCCGCCTTCTGTGAAAATTTATAAACCGAACATTTTTCCAAACTTTGCAAAAACGGTTCCGGTAAATTCAGTTTTTCAAAATTGATACCCATACCGAGGATTTGCGCACGCGCCGGCAACGCAAAAATAATTGTGGCGATGCAAAATATTTTAATCAGGTTCTTTAATGCGTTCAATGTTTGCTCCCACTGCTTTAAATTTTTCTTCCAAACACTCATAGCCGCGGTCTAAGTGATAAACACGGTTGACAATCGTTTCGCCCTCGGCCACCAAACCAGCCAAAATCAGCGCAAACGAAGCGCGTAAATCGGTGGACATAACCGGTGCGGCCGAAAGTTTATCAACACCGCGCACAATTGCCGATGCGTGGCCGTGGACATTGATGTTGGCGCCCATACGCATCAGCTCAGGAACGTGCATAAAGCGGTTTTCCCAAATGCTTTCCGTGACCATAGCCGCGCCGTTTGCTATGCACATCAGCGCCATAAATTGTGCCTGCAAATCGGTCGGAAAGCCCGGATAGTAGTCGGTATAAATATCTTGCCCGACCAAAGTTGCGTTTTGCGCGTCAACAATAATGCCGTTGTCGGTCGGTTCGACCGTAACGCCGGTTTTGCGTAAAATATCAATTGGGGATTGCAGGTGTTCGGCGCGGACGTTAATCAATTCCAAACGTCCTTTGGTGATGGCGGCGGCAACGGCATAAGAACCGGCTTCAATTCGGTCGTTGATGATTTCATGAGTTACGCCGTGAAGTTTGTCAACACCGTGAACGGTGAGTGTTGATGTGTTCGCGCCTTCGATATTTGCGCCCATTTTGTTCAAAATATCAATTAAATCGGCAATTTCCGGCTCTTTTGCGGCGTTTTCAATGACGGTTGTGCCTTCTGCCAAAGTTGCAGCCATCAAAATATTGCAAGTAGCACCGACGGAGGCCGAATGGAATGTGATATGAGCCCCTTTTAAGCGACCGGCGGTATCGGCGACAACATAACCGTTTTTGATTTCAATATGTGCGCCCATTTGCTCAAGCGATGTCAGGTGAATATCCATCGGGCGTGCCCCGATGGCGCATCCGCCCGGCAAAGAAAGCTCAACGTGGCCGTATTTGGCCAAAAGCGGACCCAAAACATAATATGATGCACGCATTTTACGCACATAATCATAAGGTGCAATTAGGCTTGTCGGCTCAGGTGTATGATATGTAATCGTTTGCGTTAAATGTCCGTTTCGTTCTTCGGTTTTTTCTTCAATTTGCGTTCCGAGTTGCAATAATAAGGCGTTCAACGATTTAATATCCGACAGAAAAGGAATGTTTTGAATTGTGACCGGCTCATCAGTCAATAAACCGGCGCAAATAATCGGCAGTGCAGTGTTTTTTGCCCCGCTGATATATACCTTACCGAACAGCGGATTACCGCCGATAATTTTAATCTTGTCCACGTTGATTCTCCTTGTCTTGTTTTTTTCGTTCAAGTTCCTGTTGCTGTTTTTTACGTTTGGCAATATTTTTTTGTAATGCTTTCGCCTCTTTTTCAAAACGAATTTGCTGTTGAGATTTTTGCTGTTTCATGGCAATATCCTTCTTTATGCCGGTTAATTTGTGATGAAGTATAGTTTCAGTTTGCGGATAAAACAACAAAAGAAAATCTTTAATCACAACAATTTATAAGTCGCAAAAACAATCGCTATCCGACATTGTTTGCAAAAAAAATGAAAAAATATAAAAAAAATA
The DNA here is from genome assembly GCA_945835885.1 of uncultured Alphaproteobacteria bacterium. Classification (GTDB taxonomy): domain Bacteria; phylum Pseudomonadota; class Alphaproteobacteria; order RF32; family CAG-239; genus RUG410. The sequence goes on along the minus strand of CAMAJR010000004.1, from coordinate 677 downwards.
CTTGCATTTTATTTTTTATGTGATATAAAACGTTTTGTTCGCAGATGATGCGGGTATAGCTCAGGGGTAGAGCGCAACCTTGCCAAGGTTGATGTCGTGGGTCCGAATCCCATTGCCCGCTCCAATGAATTAGCCGTCCTAAAAAGACGGCTTTTGTGTTTATAAATCAAGATTTCGCCCTGTATGATCAAATTAAAGGTGAAATTATAGAAGCATTTTGAACCTACTTTTAAAAATACAGTAAAAACAGCCACTTAAACTTTTTGAATATTAACTACAAACCAAAGAGGCATAAATGGTAAAAAACTGTGATACAAAATGGGACTCCTGCATAAAAATTTATCAACCTTCAATAAAATCTCCAGAACCACATTTACTACTAAGATATAGAACTTATTATTGTCGATTGGAATTGCCTAAAATTAATAAAAAAAGAAAATTTTTACGGTTTTCTTTACATACGGAGAATTACTATTGGGCGTCACAAATGATTAAAGACATACAAAAATATATCCAAAACGTATATTTACTTGATCATCTCTACAATTATTTAGTTATAGAGAAAATGTATACAGACGCCAACGATTCAACAAGACAGAGCTATGTTACTGTGTTAGGCAATGATAATGATGTTGAATTACTCAAAAGAATTAAATCTCTATATGATGAATGTACGC
>CAMAJR010000003.1 GCA_945835885.1 uncultured Alphaproteobacteria bacterium | reverse complement strand
AAAAGAAGCCGGTGTTTTGCCGTCTGCTTCCAATGAACCATCCATCATAACCGAAGAATAGCCGTTAACAATCGCCGATTGGCAGATGTCAACCGATGTGCCGTGGTCTTGGTGAATACAAACCGGAACATTCGGATACATTTCAATTGCCGCCGCAACCATATGACGAACCATCGGGTCGCCGGCATATTTGCGCGCACCGGTCGAAGTTTGCATAATCACAGGCGCGTTAACTTTTTGCGCTGCTTGCATTACCGCAATAATTTGTTCCATATTGTTAATGTTGAAAGCCGGAACACCATAATTATGCTCAGCGGCGTGGTCAAGAATTTGACGCATAGAAACTAAAGCCATTTTTTTCTCCTATATCTAAAAATTAACTGGCTTGAATATATGACATTTGACTTTTTTTGCAAGCGTTATTTTTTTATCCGATAACAATAACCGCCCTGAACCCCGCGAGCAGGCACAAAATCAAAGTTATTCTCCGGTGTCGGTTTTGTCGGACTGAATGCTCTGTCTTCGCTTTCGCAACATTTTATTTCTTTATAGCACGTTGACACACCGTCTGCACCGGCTTCGACTTCATAGCAGTTTGCTTTAACACCGATTGAATATCCGCGCGGGCATACTTTGCAAGTATAGCATTGTTCGCCGCATTCCGTCTTTTCGCTCGGGACATAACCGTATTTGCAATTTTCTTTCTCTTTTGTTTGACCGTCTCGGCAAACATTTGATTTGGTTATTCTCTTTTGACATTGGGTCAATCCGCTGTAATTATTGGTTTTTTGGCAGACAGCGCATTGTGTTTCGATAATATTTTCTTCGCAAGCAATATTTTCCGGCTCAGGACAATTTTTATCTTTGTAGCAATATCCGCCTTGTGAGCCCTGCGCGCTGACTATATCATACCCTTTTTCCGGATGCGGTCGGCTTTGAGAATAAGTTCTGCTTGTGTCAGAACAACACGCTACGTTTTGATAGCAGGTTGTTTTGCCGTCTGCGCCGGTTTCCGTATAATAACATTGAGCGCTCGTATGCGTTACATATCCGGCCGGACATAAATTGCAACCGTAGCATTGGTTGCCGCATTCTGTTTTGTTACCTAAAACATAGCCGTTTGCACAATCCGACGGGTTATGTGTTTGTCCGTCCGGACACCTGTTTGAAAGTTTTGCAACACGCCGACATTGTGTTGAACCGCTGTAATTATCCGTATCTTGGCAAAGTGTGCATTCCGTATCGGACACGGTATTTTCGCATTTTGTTGTTTCCGGCTCAGGACAGTTTTTGACTTTATAGCAATATCCGCCTTGCATTCCTTGCGCCTCAACAATATCATAGCCCGCCGCCGATGATGGTTTTTCAACGGAATATATCCTATCGCTGTTGGCACAGCACGATGTTTCTTTGTAGCATATTGTTTTACCGTCGGCACCGACTGCCATATCGTAACATTGTCCGCTCTTTTCGGTTGTAAATCCGGTCGGACAAAGTTTGCATTCATCTGTTTCGGCGCAACCGTTTTCGCATTGAACGGCTGTTTTGACATAGCAGGTTAAGCCGTATCCCGGATTGGCCTGTCGGCAAGTCACCATCGTATTGTCATCGCAACCGGCCGTGCAAGAATCGGTCAATTTTATGCCGTTTTTATCCGCAAAATCGCTGCAAGTTTTATCGCTACAAGTTTTGCCGTCCGGTGCACAACCCTGCGCACAATTTTCCACTTGTCTGTCATAGCAAGTCAAACCGTAATATTTGACTTCGGTGCAAGTTGTCTTGGCACTTCCGGCACAGCCGGCGACACAGCGCTCAACATAACCGCCGTTGGAGCATATTTTGATATTGCACTCAAAATTATCCGGTGCGCAGCCCTGGTCACACGTTTGGGTTGTTTTTTCATAACAGGTCAAACCGTAGTATTCTACTTCTTTGCAATCGGTTTTGACATTGTTGCGACAACCTTTTTTGCAACTCTCGACATAACCGCCGTCCGCACATGTTTTTATATTGCAGGTCAATCCGTCATCCGCGCAACCTTGAGTGCAGGTTACATCTTGCTTTTCATAGCAGGTTAAGCCGTAATACTCAACTTTTTTGCAATTTGTTTTGGTATTATCGGCACATTTTTGCTCGCAAGCGGAAAGATATCCGCCGTCCGCGCAAGTTTTGCGGTTGCAATCCAAACCGTCAAGGGTGCAACCTTGCGCACATTTTTCCGTTTGTTTTTCATAGCAGCTTAAGCCGTAATAACTTTGCGGCGTGCAGTTGGTCATAACATTACCGACACAGCCGCTGCCGCACGAATCAACATATCCGCCGTCCGCGCAACTTTTTCGATTGCAAGATGTGCCGTCCGGCGCACAACCCTGAGCACACTTTTCCGTTTGTTTTTCATAACACAGCATTCCGTAATAATCGACCGGTTTGCAACTGACATTGGTATTACCGTTGCATCCGTCCGTGCAAGTTTTTACAAAACCGCCGCTTTCGCACGTTCTGACACTGCAAGTATTTCCGTCACAACCATACGCGCACGGTTCTTCTATTTTTTCAAAACAGTGCAATCCGTATCCGGGGTCGCGTGATTCACAGGTTATACGAACGTTATTGGCGCAACCGGTTTCACAATTGTCGGTATAACCGAAATCTTCACATTTTTTACTGGCACAGTTTTTACCGTCACAACCCTGAGGACAGGTTTCTGTTATTCTTTCATAACAATGCAACGGTGTTCCTTGCGGCGTTACGGGAACGCACGTTGTTTTGGTGCTGCCGACACAACCGGCACTACAATCGTCAATCAAAGCAAAATAGGCACACGTCGGGTCTTTACACATATAGCATTGATTACCGGCCTCCGTTTTGCTGCCGTGGGTATAGCCATACCAACAATCTTGAGTATTTTGAGTTTGTCCCGCCGGACAATTATCGTCCGGTTCACGGCATTTATAGCATTGTGTTCCGCACTCCGTTTTTTCACCTTCAGTGTATCCGAACGGGCATTTTTCCGGATTTTTGGTTTCATTTGCCAAACATTTATCGCTGAGCGGCAGTGAAATCCAGCAAGTGTTATTACCTGATTTTTGACCGGTATCCCGATATGAGTAACAACCGCTTTTTTTCTCAGTGCTTGAGCCCTGCGGACACTTAACCGCAACACACGAGCAATACTTTTGAGCTTTGTCATACGATGCATTAAAGTCATTCCAAATAAAACCGGCTTTACAATTTGTTTCCGACGGTGTTTGTTTGTAACAATATTCGCCGTCTGCCGCCATTACGGCATCTGTATCATAGCAAGCGTCATTTTTTTCTTCTCTGGTATATTCTTGCGGCATGGCACGCCATTTTGTATCGGCACAGCATTGTGTTCCGTCTTTCAATTTATACGGATTTGCACACGGATAAAAACATCCGGACGGCGCTTCTGACATCAAAAGACCTTCGCATTTTTCGGCAGATTGCGATGACTTTCCAAACGGAAACAATGACGCCGAACATATCAGCGGAAAAGTAATTAAGGCAAACAACGCGCAGACGGCCGCTGTTTTCCGTTTTTTGGTAGATATTGTTTTTTTTGCATGCATCATAATATTTCTCGATATCGTGTTATCTGTTTGCGATTATCATAGTGATTTTGTATTAAGATTTTATTACATTTTGCAAATTTATCAATCATTTATTTCTGCAAGCTCTGAATTTTATAAAAATGGTAGTATGCGCCTTTAGTTTTCAGCAGTTGGGCATGAGTTCCCTCTTCTATGATTTTGCCTTTATCCATAACAATCAGACGGTCCATTTCTTTGAGGGTGGAAAGTCGATGCGCGATGGCAATCACGGTTTTGCCGCGCATCAATTTTTTAAGAGATTTTTGAATATATTGCTCGCTTTCGCTGTCGAGTGCCGATGTGGCTTCATCCAAAATCAGAATCGGCGCGTTTTTTAATATCGCACGCGCTATGGAAATTCGTTGGCGCTCCCCGCCGGAGAGCATAACACCGCGTTCGCCGACTTTGCTTGCATATCCGTTCGGCAATTCTTGAATAAATTCATCGGCATACGCCGCTTTTGCCGCTTTTATAACTTCTTCATCGCTCGCATTAACGTTTCCGTAGCGGATATTTTCCATAATCGTGCGATTAAATAAGGTTGTATCTTGCGGAATCACGGCAATTTGCGCACGTAAACTGTTTTGCCTCACGGTGCGTATATCTTCACTGCCGATTATTATTTTACCGTCGTCCACATCATAATAGCGCACCAAAAGTTTTATCAGCGTTGATTTACCGCTGCCGGAATGCCCGACTAAACCGACTTTTTCACCGGATTTGACTTTGAGATTAAACTTTTCAAACAAATTTTCTTTGCCGTTGTAATGATACGTTATGTCAGCAAAATTGATGGCACTGCCACGCATTTTGATATTGTGCGCATTTGGCGCATCAACCACTTGATACGGCTGAAACACAAGTTCCAAACCGTCTTTTACCTGTCCGTAATCTTGAGCAAATTCACCGGCAAAAAAGCCTATGTTGTTGACTTCCATCATCAATCCGTTCAATAAAGAGGTCGTCATCACCACATCAGCTAATTGCAAACGCCCCAAATACCAACAATAAAACACGCAAATACACGAAAGAAGATACACCGCATAAAACACTATTTTCCCTTGTAAATCAAACCATGCGTCTTTTGTGCGTTCTTCCTGTTCGGTGCGAACTGCCGTGCGCAGCACACGATAAAACTTGCTTTTTTCATAAAAATAATTGGCAAAACTTTTAACCAAATCAGAGTTGGTGACCGTATCGATAAACACGCCATCGGTTTCGGCATTGAAACGCGCGCGTTTTTCGGCAAACGAACCGATTTTACGCCGAATAAAAATAATGGCCGCCATAAAAATCAGATTCAATACGGAAACACAAGTTCCCATAAGCCAGTCGGCTCGGCAAATCAAAAATAAACTTACAATAATGCCTATTATCGGGCGTAATAAACCAAACACAATATGGGCGTATATTTCACGGATTCCGGAAACAATGTTTTTTGTTTTTGAGGCAACTTTGCCTGCCATTTCTTCATTAAAAAACGTAACCGACTGATGGTGAACCGCCGTAAAGATATCCTTATATACCAAACTGCAAAAATACGGCATAAACTTGCCGCCGACATAGCGCCAAACATAGTTGGTAACCCCCTCGAACACCAAAAACAATCCGAGCAGGCAAATATAAAAAATTATCTGATTTAAGACGCTTTTGTCATCGGTGTATTGCGGTAAAAATCCGATGATTTGCGCCATAGAATAAACCTCACCGCGCTCAGAAATACTCCGTGCAATCAGGGCCAGCAGAATAACCCCAACCATAGTTTTTGTTTTGCGTAAGTATTTAAAAATAAAAGCAAAAACATTCATTTAAGCATATCTTTTCGTCTTTTTTTAAGTTGTGCGAGTTTTTGACTGACAACCCCTGTATCTCGGCCGGTTTGAGCTAATCGGTCATACATTTTTTCTATTTCTTTTTCCAAATATGCCGTATGGATTTCATTTTGCAACACCTGCCTGTCAAAATCCGTGCCGTGGTCTTTGATAAAATCCATACGCTCGGAACAAGTGGTAACATCCATATTGTAATATTCTTTTTGCTTGCTGTAATACGGCAATTCATAGGCCAATTTGCGCGCCATCACAAATACTTCATTGCTGTTGTCATAGTCGATTTTTTTCATTTTAAGCCAACGAAAAGCAATTTCCAATTCTTCGGCATTATTAACCACAATAAACGGCACCGGATCGGCAAAGCCCTCCTTGGCGATTGATTTCAAAAACTCAAGCAAGTGATGAAAAAAACCATTGATGTTATATATAATAAACGGTTTTGTCGCCAACATACCGTCTTGCATTGCCACACAATCATACGCCAACTCGTCAAGTGTGCCGACACCGCCCGGTGCAAACACTACAAAATCGGCATTTAGGAGCTTTTGTTTACGTTCTTCCAAAGTGTGCGCCACAACGATATCCATTTTTTTAATCAAATCATCGTCACTCGGATACAATTCAAAATATTTTTCCGTGGTAATTCCTTGAATCGGTGCGTCATCGGCTTGTTCTTGCTTGGCGTTCCAACCATCTAACACACCGCGGGCCACCGCCCCCATAATACCGCGATTGGATAATCCGAAATCAAGCTTAAAATCCATTTCTACGATTTTACGCCCTAAATTATAGGCCTCCTCCGTGTATTGCGAATCGTTACCGGAACGTGAACCGCCCGCCACAAAAACACGAATACCGTCTTTTTGATTTTCTTGCTTAAAATTTTCAATTGCCTCGGCACTTGCTTTTTCTTGTTTTGCCATATTTACAGCTCCTCAATATCTCCCCGGCGTTGATTTTCATAAAATTGTGCAACAAACGAATCTAATGTATCACTTTTTATCGCATCACGCAAGCCCTGCATCAGGCGTTCGTAATAACGAATATTGTGCCATGTCAGCAACATAACCCCCAAAATTTCGTTGCATTTATGTAAATGGTGTATGTATGCGCGGGAATAATGAGAGCAAAGCGGACAATCGCATCCTTCTTCAAGCGGACGCGGGTCTTGGCGATGACGCGCATTGCGCACGTTTATGGCACCGTATTTTGTAAATGCCTGCGCCGTCCGGCCCGAACGTGTCGGCATCACGCAATCAAACATATCTACACCGCGCAACACTGCGCCGACAATATCATCCGGCCGTCCCACACCCATTAAATACCGCGGTTTTTCTTCCGGCAACATTTCCGGTGCATAATCGAGCACTTCAAACATTTTTTCTTGTCCTTCGCCAATTGCCAAACCGCCGATTGCATAACCATCGAATCCGATTTTTTTCAGAGCTTCGGCGGACTCTGCACGCAAATCCTTAAACACATTACCTTGCTGAATGCCGAAAATGCCGTAACCGTCACGGTCTACAAACGCCTCTTTGCTGCGTTTGGCCCAACGCATTGACATACGCATTGATTTGGCGCAATCTTCATAAGTTGACGGATATGGCGTGCATTCATCAAAACACATTGTAATATTCGAGTCGAGTTTATGTTGAATTTTCATTGACTCTTCCGGTGACAGAAAATATTGCGTGCCGTCAATATGTGACCGAAAAGTGACTCCTTCTTCTTTGATTTTGCGTAATCCGCTTAAACTCATTACCTGAAAACCGCCGGAATCCGTCAAAATCGGTTTATCCCAGTTCATAAATTTATGCAATCCGCCCATTTTTTCAACCAAATCCGCTCCCGGACGCAACATCAGGTGATATGTGTTACCGAGCAAAATCTCGGCGCCGGTTGATGCCACGCTCTCCGGTCTCATAGCTTTTACGGTGGCGCAAGTTCCGACCGGCATAAACGCCGGTGTATGCACTGTCCCGTGTTTTGTAATCAAACGGCCTAAACGGCTCTTTCCGATTTTTTTATCTATTTCAAATTTTAATCCCATTTTTATTTTCCTTTATATACTTTACTACCGAGCGGCACCGGATTGCCCATACCGTCTTGCAGACACGATGCGCGCACATAGCCCATTTCGCCGTTGTCGATGATTATTTGATACCATTGCTGATTTAAGGTATAGCCGGAAACACGAATCGTTTGTTTTTCCTTAGCTTGAAGCATCGGAGAATACCGCTCGTCCGGCCCGTGATAAATTGTGCAAGGCATAATAAAATTCTTCAAAGCTCGTTGGTTGTTCGGACTGCTTTCAGTGCGGATAATTTTTTTAACAATTGTATCCGACGGCACAGCCACACCGTTAATGATTCTTTCTTCATAATAACTGCTTGATGACGGTTTGGGCAGTAACATACCGGAATGCAAAAGCCAACCGGCAATAAAAACGCAGACAACAAATACCGCGCCAATCGGAAAAAGCATTTGTTGTTTTTTCAGTAAAGGCGCATTCCAATAAGGTATGGTCACGGTAGAAGCCGGCCGAAAATTCAAACTTTCAACAAATTGACGTAATTTTTCTTTGAGCGGCGCATTTTCCGACAACATATGGTCTGCCTGCATAGCGTAAATCCACGCCATTTCCGGATTTTTTTCTTGTTCGTAAGCAATCGCATTATGCACCATTAATTTCAAGTTGTCGAAATCATCGGCAAATACGGTTTGCAAATTGTTCAACAAAGCGTTTTTTGTGTTATGTCCGCCGTCTTTTCCCCACCAACCCTTCAGCCAATTTGCAACAGAGGTTGACAGCACCAAGCCGGCAGCTTCATAAATATTGCAAATATCTTTTGTTATTGTTGATTTGCCGCGTATAACGTGTTGTTGGTTCAAAACACGCAAGGCTTTATCATCTTTTCCGTGCTGATTTTTATAGATTTTGAGCGACCCGATTTGCGGAAAATCATGCGGCTCATATACCGCCGACAAAATATCATACACCAAGCGGTCGTGCGAATTTTGCAGCACTCCGTATGCCGTCGAAATTTTTTGGAATATGTTTTGCGCTTCCGGTGAATCATTGTGGTCCGGATGCCATAATTTTGCACATTCATAATAACGTCGCTTAATTTCCGAAAGCGATGCGTCCGGTGCAACATTTAAAACTTCGTAATATTTCAAAGCATCATTTTCAGGCATCTGTTTTATCCTTTTTTTGAAGTATTTTGCGCGCAATTTGCAACACATCTTCCGCCGCCTCGGAGCTCGGATAGCGGTTAAGTGTCAAAACATGATTGCGAATAGCATCTCTGACGCGTGTGTCCCGCCGAATAACCCCTAACAGTGACGGCGTTTTAATCAGATATTTTTCGCAAGCACGTCGTAACGTGTTATATGTTTGCATTCCATCTTCATAAGAATGAGCATAATTTACGACAATTTGCAAGTTTTTATATTTATCGGTGCGCGCAAAATTTTGCAAAAACATATAAGTTGAAACAATATTTGACGGCGAATCGGTGCAAACCAAAATAATCTCACTTCCTTGCGGCAACAGATGATTTGTCACCTTATCTTCAGCCGGCAAATCTACCAATGTGTAATCATAATTCTCACTCAAAATCAGCAAATCGTCTTTAAGAAGATGTAGTCGACCAATCGACGTATCCGCTAAGATATTGCTGCCCGCAGCGGCACTGATAACATCAAATTTGCGTCGATTTATCGGTTCCACCGCCTGATTTAAGGTCGCTTTACCGGTCAAAACATCGCTTAAAGATGTCTCATTTTTAAGTTCAAGTTGTGTTTCAACATTCAAAATACCATTGTCCGCATCAAACAATAAAACGTTTTGTTTAAGAGTATTCAGCGCGTGCGCCAGAGTTATCGACAGCCAAGTTTTTCCCATACTGCCGATACCCGATGTAACGGCAACAATATTCTGCGGCGGTTGTAAAAATAAGTTTCTATCTTTATTTATCATCTTGTGCTTTTTGTTTTTCTCTTGTATTATATTACAGGATTATTGCTTTTATGCAATCAGTTAAAATCTTTTTAACACAATTTATTTACACTTTTGGCAAAATAAATTCGGTGTTAATGCTTGATAACGGGTAAGAAAAATGAAAAAATTCGGTATTTTCGTCTTATTGTTTGCATTGTTCGCTCCTCGTGCGGAAGCCGTCAATATGGTGACAAAAGAAACATATTTTGACGGTGTTGTTAAAATGACCGGTCTTCCCGATTATCCTCCCTTTGCATATTATGAAAATGGAGTGCTGACAGGTGCTTTGGTGCAACCGACAATTGATGCGATGCGCAATCAGGGAGTTAATATTGAACGCCAAACTTGCTCTGAAGAAGATATTAAAAATCCGAAAATCCTTATCACATACGCGCGCAGCGGTGATATTCCGCTTTTTGCCGGCGCATACGCCAATACTTCTTTGTTCAGCGGATTATCGATGCTGTATCCGGCCGCTGTGACGAATCCGATTCACATTATCACACTTTATGATAAAGCGGAAGAAAACATCAAAACGGAAGAAGATTTAGCCAAACTGCGCGGTGTCATTTCCACTTCCGAATATTATAACGACTTTATTTTGAAAAAAATCAAAAAACTTAATGTTGAATTTGTCGATACGCCGTTTGATGCCTACAAAAAAGTTATACTCGGCCAAGCGGATTATATGCTCGGCAGCTTATACTATAACCGGATTATGATTAGTCGTTTAGGATTGGGCGCATATCTCACATATTCTAACCGTCCTGTCTTTAAAATGCCTATTTTCGTTGCTATGTCAAAGGTAACTCCTTATTTGTCACTTTATATTGAAGCATTTAAGGAAGAATTTTCAAAACCGGAATATGCTCGCAAAGTCAAGGAAGAAATTATTCGCATTATCAATGATGAAACTGCAAAAAATGCCGGTGTTATTCCGCCGTCATTTTCCGAACAAAACGAAGAGCCGCAAGATATTGAGGATATGCGCGATTTAGCACCTGAGTTTGAAGATGAACCGGAATTTGATGATAATATCACGGGCGCCCGTATTGTAGAAGAAGAAGCGGAAAAGCCGCAACCGAAAAAAACACTTCACGATATTTTGGAAGGAATGTAGGAGAAAACGATGGTTCTTTTGGTTCACAGCAATATTTTACCGCAATGCCGCAAAATCCGTATTTTGATGGCCGAAAAGAAAATGCTCTATGTTTTGAAAGAAGAAACACCGTGGGCGCTTTCAAAAGATATTTTAAAAATTAATCCGGCCGGAGAATTACCTATTTTTATTTTTGACGGCAACATTATTTCCGGCAATTATGCCATTACCGAATTTTTAGAAGAAACCTACACCCAAAACCGCCTGCTCGTCGGAAACAACAAACAACGTGCCGAAACACGCCGATTGGTTGATTGGTTTGATAATAAGTTTCATCACGAAGTCTATCAATATATTGTCGGCGAAAAGGTTTATAAGCGTTTTGCCGTCCGCAAACCTCCGGAATCTAAACGTATTCAGGCGGGAATCAATAATTTGCGCTTTCATCTCGAATACATTGATTGGATTGTCGAACGCAATAATTATTTGGTCGGCGACGAATTTTCACTGGCGGATATCAGCGCGGCAGCTCAACTGTCCATTATTGACTATTTGGGTGATGTGCCTTGGGAAGATTATAAAAACACAAAATTGTGGTATTCTAAAATTAAATCAAGACCGAGTTTTAAAGAAATTTTGAACGACCGAATTAAAAACATTTATCCGTCAACCCATTATACAGATTTGGATTTTTAGCCATGAGATATTTGCTTTTGTTACTTTGTTTGTTTGTCAGCGGTTGCTTCGGCAGCAGCGGAGAAGGTCAGGTTATTTACAATTGGGACCGAGAAAATACCGGTATTGCCAAGTTTTCTCGTGACCATTCCGAGTGTTTGAAAAAATCAGAAGGTTGGTTCTATTGGCCAAATATTGCCAGCTGGTTTTATACTGAAGAATATCGTTACAATATTCATGTTGATTGGCATAAAGAAAAAGGAATTTGGGCAAGTTTTGTGCCATATAAGGGCGCATCACCGATTTTAGTTAATTCCATTCGCGATACGGAACGTGCAAATCCGCACGATTATCGCATTTGTATGGAAGATAAGGGCTATATCCACCGCGCGTATAATTTGCCGTCGGTTACAAACATATTTGTCTACAAACCGCAAAAATCATACGATTATTCGCCGTGGGAAGAATGGAACTACGAACGCTACTGATTACAGCGGTGCGGCAACGGCCTTATAAAAAGCAATTTTCTTTTGATTGATTTGCGTGCGAATCGCCGTGTATGCTTGTTCTGCGGCAATCAAATTTTGCTCAGCCGTCATAACGTCGGAGAACTCTATCAGACCATTTTCGTATTTTTTCTGAATTAAATTTACGGCAGTCCGCATATTTTGTAACGCGCGATATTGACTTTGAGCACTTTTGACGGCCTCCTGATAAGCGGTCTGCGCATCTCTGATTTCGGTCACGGCATTTAATACCGACTGTTTATAATCGGCAAGCGCTTCTTCTTTTATATATTTTTGCAAAAGCACATTGTTTTGCAAGCGATTCCAATCCAATAGCGGCAAGCTCAATAACGGGGCATAGTTATACGTTTGACTGCTTGCGCGAATGAGTTTGCTTCCGCTCTGCGCCGCATATCCCCACAAACCGCTGAGATTGATATTCGGATAAAGCTCTGCCACTGCCGCGCCGATGAGCGCATTTTGTGCAATCAACTTTTGTTCCGCCGCAGCTACGTCAGGGCGCAAACGCACCACATCTGCCGGAAACTCGGTCAGATTTTGTGTTTTGCCACGCAACGCCGATGAAAGTTTGTTTGACGCATTTGTTTTAAGATTAAGCTCTGTCGGCAACACACCGATAATTGTTGCCAACGCATTTTGATAACTCTCAACTTCTGCCCGATAAGTCGGAATTTGCGCTTGGGTATTTTCAAGCAAATATTTTGCTTCATTGAATGCGGCTTCATCGGTCAGGCCATTATCATATTTTGCTTTAACAGTTAAGAGTATTTCGTGTTGCAAGCGAACATTTTTTTCCGCCAAATGCAGATTTTCCGCGCTTTCGAGAAAATTAAAATAATTTGCGGCAATTTCCGCCGCCACAGCCAAACGCACATTTTCAAGCGTATATTTCAGCGCCTTGAGGTTTGCGCGTTTCGCTTCAATCTGCCGACGATTTTTGCCCCATAAATCAACTTCCCAAGAAGCATCAAAACCGGCGGAATAATAATGCGAATCGGCGGCAAGCCCGATGTTTTTGCTTGACTTTTCATAATTATATCCGCCTTGCGCGTTAATTTGCGGCAACGCAGCAACTTTTGTTATTTGCAGCTGTGCCCGTGCTTGTTTCATTCGCGCGACTGCTGTTTTGATTTGTGTGCTGTTTTGTAAGCCCTTTTCAATCAGTTCGGTCAACTGCGAATCGTTAAAATCGGCATACCATTTTTGCGCCAGCGGTGTCGCCGTCGAAACATTTGTTGCCCGAGCCAAGGTTGCGTCCGTATAAAACTGCGGATTTGCATAATCCTCACCGACACTGCACGAAGCGCACCAAACAAAACTGACACCTAAATACAATGCTTTACGCATTTTGCTTTGCCCTCCTCTGCTTGTAATTTTGCCAATGTTCTTTAAGTGTTTCAAACACCGCAAACAAAGGCGGGACAAACACTATGCCGACCACCGTTGCCGCAATCATTCCGTAAAAAACCGCCGACCCGATGGCAATTTGCGAACCGGCTCCGGCACCTGTTGCGACAATCATCGGGAAAACACCCAAAATAAAAGTAAATGCCGTCATCAGCACCGCGCGATACCGTTCTTCGGCTCCTTTTTTTGCCGCTTCGATAATACTTAAACCTTGTTCGCGATACATTTTGGTAAACTCAACAATCAAAATCGCATTTTTTGCCGCTAAACCAATCAGCATAACCAACCCGAGTTGCGCATAAATGCTGAGGGATTGACCCATCACAAATAATCCGATAAGCGCGCCCAAAATCGCAAATACCGTTGAAAAAATAACCGAAAGCGCCAACAACCAGCTTTCATAAAGCGCCACCAAAAATAAGTAGCAAAAAACAGAGGCGAGCGCAATAAGAATGACCGCTAAACCGCGCGTTTCAACCTCTTGCAAACTCAGACCTGTCCACGCAATATCATAAGTCGAAGGCAGTTGTTTTTCTAATTTTTCCAGCGTATCGAGAGCCGTGCCGCTGCTCACGCCTTCATGCGACATTGCCGTTACGGATGCCGATGTTTCTTGATTGAACCGATAAATGATTTTTGGTGAAAGTTCCGTTTTAACATTGGCAAAACTATCGACGCGAACCATTGCACCGTTTGCCGAGCGCACATAAAGCTTACCGATGTCTTCCACACTTTGGCGATATGAGTAATCGGCTTGTAAAATGACTTTGTTGACCTGACCGCTTAAAGTAATGTTGTTAATATAACGCGAACCAAGATTGTTTTGCAAAACCGCAAATAAATCAGCCACACTGATTTTGTAATATTCCAACTTACGCCGGTCAATATCAAGATAAACGTGTGGCGTATCGGCGGTAAAGGTTGAAAAAGCGTAGTTAAAATCGGTATTTTGATTGACAAGTTGCAAATATTTATTCAATTCTTTTGCCAAATCCGTCGGTGAAACATTATTGTCATTTGTTAAAAATTCAAGCGAAATACCGTTGCTGTTGCCAACCCCCGGAATTGACGGCGGCGCAAAAAAGTTGATTTGCGCGGTTTTATTACCGGCAAACGCCTTTGTTAATTCATTGCGAATCGCATCAAGCGACAAATTTTTTCCCTTGCGCTTATCCCATAAATCAAGTCCGACCACACCGAGCGCAACATTTTCACCTCCGCCGCCGAGCATACTGTATCCGGCAACCGAAATAAAATATTTGATACCGGCAATTTGTTTAATTTTTTTATTCATCTCACTGATAATCTCATTGGTGCGGTTAATGCTTGAAATGTCAGAAAGCTGCACATTGGCAAAAATAATACCTTGGTCTTCTTCCGGCAAAAATGACGTTGGAGTCAGCCGAAAAGCTACAACAATCACGCAGATAACGCTTATAATAACGATGGTTGTCAATTCAAGCCGTGCCGCAAAATATGAAACAGCACGCACATAATAACCGCGTGTCCAATCTAAAAAGCGGTCAAATAACTTAAAGAAACCGCGTGCTTCGTTTTCTGTTTCGTTTTGAAAAAACAAGGCGCACAGTGCCGGCGAAAGCGTTAGCGCATTAATTGAGGAAAATACCACCGCCGTGGCTATTGTTACCGCAAATTGTTGATATATTTTGCCGGTAATTCCGGCCATCAGACCGACCGGCACAAAAATCGCAAGCAAAACCATTGTTGTTGCAATTACCGCGCCTCCGATTTCCTGCATTGCCGTAATTGCCGCATCGTGTGCATTTTTGTGTTCAAACCGAATCAAGTATTGCACGCGCTCAACCACAATAATCGCATCGTCCACCACCAAACCGATGGCAAGTATCATCGCAAACAACGTCAAGATATTGATGTTAAATCCAAGCGCATAAATAACGGCAAATGTTGCAATCAGCGAAACCGGAATCGTCAAAAGCGGAATGAGTGTTGTTTTGAGTTTTTGCAAAAAAATGTATGTCACAAGCACCACCAAAATAAATGTAATGACGAGTGTATCCACAATACTCTTAATCGATGCACGCACATAATCCGTTGAGTCATACGCCACCTCCAACACCATATCTTCAGGCATTTTTTGCGACAATTCGGCAATTTTTTTGCGAATATTATTCATAATTTGCAACGAATTTGAGTTTGGCGTTTGATTAACGCCCATAACAAGCGCCGGTGAATTGTTGTATGCCGATTTTAAATTATATGAATCGGCGCCAAGCTCAATATGCGCCACGTCTTTCAAATATGTTACGCCGCCGTTGTCTGACGTTGCAATCACGATATTTTCAAAATCCTCAACGGTTGAAAGCAAGCCTTTTGCAGTCAGTGAAAGCACGACTTTATTGTTTTTATCGCTCGGCGCCGCGCCGATACTACCGACAGAGGCTTGCACATTTTGTGTTTTGACGGCATTCATCACATCGGTACTTGTCAATCCGAGCGCATTCAACCGGTGTGAATCGAGCCAAATCCGCATACTGTATTGCGGACCGAAAATATTGACATCACCAACCCCTTTGATGCGTGACAGCGCATTTTTCAAATTGGTATAGGCATAGTTACTTAAGAACAAATCATCGTATGTGTGGTTGGGCGAGCGTAGCACTAACATACCAAGCATATTGGCGTTTTGCGTGCGCACATTCACACCGAATTGTGTCACTTCCTCCGGCAATTCCGACGTTACCTGTTGCAAGCGATTTTGCACTTTTACCTGCGCTATATCAGCATCGGTGCCGACTTCAAACGTCACAGTCAGTTTATACGCGCCGTTGTCATCGGAAGAAGACGACATATAAATCATATTATCGACACCGTTGATTTCGTTTTCTATCGGGATTGCCACCGTATCTGCCAAAACTTTGGCATTGGCACCGATATAATTGGTTGAAACCACAATCTGCGGCGGCGTGATTTCCGGATATTGCGCTACCGGCAACACCGCTAAAGCCAACAAACCGAGCAATATCATCACGACCGAAACAACAATTGCAAATCGCGGCCGATTAATAAAGAAAACCGAGAGCATTTAGCATTACTCCTCTGTTTCGGCAACTTGCGGCAATTTAATCGTCACTTTTTGCCCCAAAAGGCGCGCGTCAATTTCTTCAATCGGCAAATATTCATCATCGGAAAAATCATTTTCCAACACATATTGATTATTGTATTCACCCAAAACTTTGACCTTGCGTTCTTGCAACACACCGTTTGTAACCGCATAAATATAGTCACCGTCCGGACGCATCATTGTATCTTCTTTGGGGGACAATAGCACATTATCAAACGTGCGTTCCAAAAACACTTCAACATAGCCGTAAGGCAAAAGTTTGCCGTCAGGATTGGCAAATTCGGCATAAACAGCCACCGAATCGGTCGCGGCATCCACCGCATTGGCTACATATTCGATAACGCCGTTTCGGTCATACATTTCGCCGTTTGCCAAACGCAGACGTATTTTTAAATTGCTGTTTTGCGCCGCGTGTAAATGTTTTAGATATTCCTTATCAGATACGGAAAACACCACACGAATCGGGTCATACTGCACTATTTGCATCAAATTGCGGCTGTTCGGCGAGATATATTCTCCGAGTGACAAACCAATATTGCCGAGAACACCGTCAAACGGCGCTTTCAAATAAGTGTAGTCCAAATTTGTTTGTGCAACCGATTGTTCGGCACGCGCCTTTTCAAGCGCACCTTTGGCCGCTAAGTAGGTTGCCTCGGCATTGTCCATTTCTGTTTTGGAAACAACCTTTGTTCCGGCTTTTTGCATCCGTTCATATTGTTTTTCGGCGTTGAAATAATCGGCATTTGCCACAGATAAATCCGCCGTTGCCGCTTCTAATGCCGCAATATATTCATCTTGTTTGACAACAGCTAACACATCGCCTTTTTTTACCGTCGAACCGCCTGTGGCCGCAATCGTTTCAACATAACCGCCGATATATGGCACAATGTCCGTCATATTTATCGGCTCTATTTGCCCGATATAGCTGTAATCAACAGTAATTTCCTGTCCCGTCGGTTTTGTGACGGCAATTTCCGGCAAATCAGCCGATTGGTCATCAACAGGAGAATGTGCCTGATAATAAGCGTGGTAGCCGAAATTCAGCAACATAACAAATATAAAAACCGCCAAAATACGTCCGATGATTTGTTTTTTATTTTTCTGCATCTTATTCCTCCGGATATTTTTCAGCGTTAAAATAATCCGTGAAATCGGCTTTTCAAGCGGGGATTATTGCATTTGTTCGATTGCTTTTGAAATTTTGCGAATCGAGTTTAATTCGATTTGCCGCACCCGTTCTTTTGAGATGTTATAAGTTCGGCTCAAATCATCAAGTGTAATCGTTTCTTCAGTCATCCGACGCTTATATAAAATATCTTTTTCACGCGGATTTAAAACCGTAATTGCCTGATGAAACAGCTTGCGTCTTTGGCTCATCGTTTCGCGATACATAAGCTGTTCTTCCTGATTGGGCTTATTGTCATAAATAAAGTCAATCCATTCGGCACCGCCATCGCTGTTTTGACCGTCAATCATTACATTAAGAGAGCCGTCATGTGCCTTGAGCCGGGTATTCATATCGGTTACTTCCTGCACATTGACATCAAGCGAATCGGCAATTTCTTGCAACACGTCACAGGAAAGTTCTCGGTCATCGGTCAAGTTCAGATTATTTTTGATTTTGCGCAAATTAAAAAACAGTTTTTTCTGCGCTGCGGTTGTGCCGAGTTTTACAAGCGACCACGAGTTTAAAATATATTTTTGCACCGCCGCTTTTATCCACCAAAGCGCATAAGTCGAAAATCGAAATCCTCTATCCGGCTCAAACTTGTTCACGGCATACAATAAGCCGATATTACCCTCGGCAATCATTTCACTCATCGGCAAGCCGTATCCTTTGTATTTTGCAACAACTTTGGTTACCAAACGCAAATGCGATGTAATCAATTTATATGCTAATTTTTGATTGTGTGTCTGTTTATATTGAACCGCTAACTCATATTCTTCCTCTTGTGATAAGAGCGGATAGCGGCGGATATTTTGTAAATAGCGCGACATATTGGCGTCGGGCGTAAAGTCCAGTTCGGTAAGAGTAGTTTCCATACTTTTCCCTCCTGTTGTTTAACTCACGCAATAATAACCGTCGTCTGCTTGCGCGGCAACCTGTCCTTTAGTTCTATATACAGCTGCTTTTTAAGCACAAAAAAACCTCCGGTTGGGAGGTTTTTGCAACAATATATCGTTTGTTATGCTTGAGGTGTATCAACTTCAAACCCGCCTTCTTCCTCTTCGGCATTATATTCAATCCCGAGCTTGGCAAGCATATCGTCGTTGATGTCTTCGCGTTGTGCCACAATCCAATCCGGCACGTTGGCGCACGGCGGAAGCTTAGATAATTTGAGCATTGTTTTATCCAAATAATAACGCGGCGCATCGGCAATAATCGGACGGTCGATATGGCTTTGCATCAACACCACTTGTTTGAGCATCGGCAAACTCAAGAGTTGCGTTGAGCTGATAACCGGAATACCTTGCAACTGGTAGTTCACGTTCTTTGCCAACGGGTTAAAGTCCTTACCTAAAGAACCTTCCGTTCGCGAGAATGATGAAATACGCACGGTTTTGTTACCAATCATCTTGGAAAAGCGTTGCGCCGTCACCTCATTGTTTTGCGACAAAATAACTTTGCACGCGGTTGTAGAAATCACGGTTTCAAGGTCATCTTTTCCGTATTTACCGGAAATTTGGCCCAAGTCTTGTCCGATTAAGAGATATGACACTTTTTGCCCACGACCAACCGCCGGTCCGTCAATAATTGCTTTCATTTTCGGCATTTGCGGAAACTCGTCGAGAATAAACAAAGCAGGGAACGGCCCCATTTTGCCATCGGTGCGGTTGACGTGATTTGGCGGATTAGAAATCAGATAAGAGCTCATCAACTCAATAAAGGTCGAACTGATAACACCCAAAGCGCGCGCATCGACTTGGTTCACCGACAGATATACCGAAATCGGCTTCCACTCGCCGGTTACCGGGTCTTTCATACCGCGCAAATCCTTAAATTGAATATCGGAAAAGCTTGTCCTTGCCTTAACGGCTTGGTTTTTAAACACGTTAATACCGGCAAATGCCGTAGAAAGAATGGAGCCGCGCTCCTTATCCGGCGTGTTACTGAGCGTGCTGAGTTCGGTCACGCAACGTTGCGCATAGCCGTAAGTGCGCGCTTCTTTGATGGCTTCTTCAAGCATATCGTGCGTTGGGTCGGCCATAGCTGCCATTTGATCACCCTCATCCAACCGGCGCTGAATTTCGTGGGCGGCGTTGATTTGCGCTTCGGTCATCCACTCCATAATCATAGCGATACACGCTTCACGTCCCATCCACCGCGACGGCAACAAGTTCCAAGTTCCGATTGGCAGATAGTTTTCCATTGTCAGTGTGCCGTTTTTGAGGTTTTGCAGTGCGCGTTGAACACCCGGATCACGCATATCCATATAATAACCTTCGAGAACTTCCTTATCTTTCTCATCCAGTTTGCCCTCATAAATGCGACCGATAAAGTAGTCGTTGGCACGGGCTCGGTCACATTTGGACACCATATATTGAATAAAGCCGGTTAGTGCCGCACGGCCGGTTTGCGACCAGTGCGGGTCAGCACCGCCCTTCGGGTCTTCCACCAAAATATTGCACATAGAATCGACATACATATCGCGGTCCGGACCTTGCTCCGGAATACAATTCGGTGACAGCGGGTTCCAGCTCGGATAATAAATACCCTCGCTCGGATTATCTTCCGCACCCCAGTTAATGATAAACACAGGTCCAACCTTAGCGCGTGCACCGGAAGTGCTGTAACAAAGCTCCGG
Organism: uncultured Alphaproteobacteria bacterium; assembly: GCA_945835885.1. Classification (GTDB taxonomy): domain Bacteria; phylum Pseudomonadota; class Alphaproteobacteria; order RF32; family CAG-239; genus RUG410. The sequence goes on along the minus strand of CAMAJR010000003.1, from coordinate 36,096 downwards.
TTTCGGGTCGTTAACCACAATACTTAAGCGTTCGGAGTTAAAAATCGTTGGAATCACCACGCCGGCGGTTTTACCGGTTCCCGGAGGAGCGCAACATAATGTAGCGAGCGTTTCTTTTAATTTGAGGAACTTGCCGTCAAACTTGCCGACAACTTGGCAAAAGCCGTCAAAGCCCAACAGCGGCATATGCTTAATATCGCGCAAATCGGCAATTTTGGCCTGACCTTGATAGTTGACTTGGAATTTATACGGACAGAAAATCGCACTGATAATCAAGCCGAAAGGAATGGTTATAAACGGCAATATCGGAATCCATAAACTCAAAGAAAATCCGCCGCGATGGTTCCATAACTGATGAGACCAACGACCATACATATCAAAAAGATGGTCCGGATTGCTAAGAATCATACCCATAAACTTTTGCACAACCGCCGTCGAAGATTTAGAAATGCCGTGACCGACCAAATATGATAACGGTAACGAAAAAATAAACAGAAAAATCGTCAAAACAAGGCAAATAATGAATGTTATCATCATCCACCGGACAGCTTTGTCATATTCTTTATATTCTTCACCACGATCGTTTGCCATTTTTCCCTCTTAGTGATTATTTCAAACCTTTAAGAACGCTTTTTAATTTATCCAAATCTTTTTTCGCCAACTTATCTTCAACTTCCGTCAGTTGCTTGGAGAATAATTTAATTTCTTTCGGCGCACCGCGATTAATGCGCGTGACATTGATTTTCATATTATTCCAAATTTCAAACATATCATCGGCATTGATAATATTTGCCATTTGAACCACTACATAGAAGTTCAGATTTTGCTCAAATCCCTCATCTTCAAGTTTGTCCTCAAGAACTTTGCGCGCCGTATTTAACTTGCAAACCGGCGATATACGGTGACTGTTTTCAGAAAACCATAACGGCTCTTCACCATTAAACATCTCTTCATCGGCAAGCCAATCACCGGCTTCTTTATCCACCAAACAGAAGCAAATTTCATTCTCGGAAACACCGACAAAATCAATCAGAGTATCGTGAACACCGATGTTGGTAAGAACGTCATACCCCTTTTGAGACAAAGTATCATAAACCGGACTGTGAACGGTATTCGATTCGTCAGAATCACGCTCTGTACGCTTTGCCCGTGTTGTTTTTTCACTGCGATTTGTTTCTTTTGCCTCAGAACTGCGGGTTCTGCTTGTTCGCTTTTCTTTATCATCGGCCTTTTTAGCAGTGCGGTTTTCTTTGCGAATCGGGCGTTCTTCAAAATCATCTTCATCGTCATCAAAATCATATTTTGCGGCTTTGCTCGGCTTATAATCGTCTTCTTCGTCATCGTCAAAGTCGACTTTTCTTTTGGCTTTCGGAGCGGCGGATTGTTTCTTTTTGTGGATATCCGTCTTTTCAAAAGAATCTATATCCAAATCAAAATCGTCATCATCGTCATCAAACTTAAACAAAGCGTGATCAATGGTAGCGGCAACATCGGTTTTCTTTTTAACCGGTTCTGCTGCCGGTGCATAGGCCGGTGCCGCCGGCGCATAAGATGAACCGGCAAGAGCCGACGCCGTCGGAGAAGCCATCGGGGCAGAAATTGCCGTTGTGCCGTAATCGGATATCGGTATGCGCAAAGTTGAGATACCGGCCGGCCGAATCTGTTTGTAAGATTTGCGTTTGACAATGCCGTAGCGGTTATTGGTAATCGTGGTCGCTGCAGTCGATTTTCTGAAAACTTTCTTACAGAGTTCGTATGGCAGGCATATAATCTTCCAGATAATATCTTCCCAAACGACCATACTCAAGGTCCACCAACCGGTCAAAATCATCGGAATAAACGTTACCATTAAAAGCACCAAGGCCCACTCTTTACTGTCATGCGGCGCCCAACCGTTTTTCCACAATTTTCCAAACAGTTGCCAATGTTCTTTACCGAAAATATCAAAGTGCCAATTACACAACATTATAACGCGGATTCCCTCTGTGAAGACAATTCCCCACAGAATCCCGACGATGATAATTCTAAGAAATGCCAAAAAGGACTTCAAATGCACACTCCGTTTCGTTTCAAATTCACTCTTTAAGTTTATAACATATAATTTATTAAAAAGTGATTATTTTTTTGTTTCATTTATCTTTTCAATAATATTTTTGCGAAAATCAATGTTGTTTCCGGCTTGTTGACTTTTCTTTTTTTCTTCATTAATCCGCTCTTGCACAATTTGTTCCAATGTCTTTTTTTCTTCTACTTTAAGATTTTTAATATTGACATCAGGCGCAACGTAGCCGTCAAATCCACTGTTCAAAATCTTATTCAGCGGAACGGTTAAAAGCTTCATATATTTATAATGATACAATTTATAGCACCCTAAAGAACATATCGGAAAATATGCAATAATAATCAGGAGCATTAAAATATCTGCTCCCCTTAGGACGCCGCCGCTGTTCCAATAACCGGCCAAACCGGCGTATGTTTCCGGCGCTAAAGGGTCAATGCCGAATGCAAACAACAGCAAACAGCGTAAAATAAATGCGACTGAAACTATCCACAGCACACTGGCAATTGCAAAACAAAGAAAATGAAAAACTTTTTTAATCATTTATCAATTTCTTCCTTTGTTTTGCCCCAATACATTATTGAAGAAGTTTTGCATCGTAGGCGAACGGGAACCGTTGCCTTGAATTTCATTACGTTTCATTACAAAATTTTGGTGCCGTGTATGATTCTGCTCTTGCTGTTCTGCAAGATTAGATAAACCTTCGGTTACCATCGACTTAAATTGCTCGGTAGCCCTGTCCGTTTGTTCTCTGCGCCGTGCCTCTTCCGTGAGATTCACCGGTCCCGGAAGCGTTGCCGGTTTTTGTTCGCCTTCTCTGCCGCGTTCGCCTTCTTTACCTTTAGGCAGATACTGACCGTAGAAATCGTCAAAATCTTTTTGCGCTTGCTTAATTTGTTGTGCCAAAATCGCTTTTTTAGAAGCATCTTGCTCTTGTTGCTGTTTAATCAGCAAATCTTTAAGCGCTTTCCCTTTTTCGCTAACTCCGACGATGTAAGCTCCCATTTCCTGAGTCGAAGACTCTTGAATTTTTTTCGAATCCTTGTCATCAAGCTTGTCATTCGGACCTTTATTGTTGCGCAAGCGATATTCTTGCTCGTTCTTTTCTCTGATTTGTGCTGCCGTCGCGGTAATTTCCATCATTATATTAAAGGCATCTTTACCGATTTTTCCTTTTGCTTTGTTATCGCCGGCAAGATCTTTTTCCGGATGTTTTACCGCATATTTTATCGTTGCCAACTGCGACGAAAGTCCAATTGTTTTCGGATTGAGCATTTCACGAACCATATTCGGATTTTTCAGCAAAATATTCATACGTTTTTTAAACGCCTGCGGATTTTTACGATAAATCGCATTCAGCTGTTTAATCAACCCTATATGGGCTTTAGGATTAAACACCATTTTCGGCGCACCCTTTTCACCGGCAACAAATTGCGGTGTCCACTTATCCGGTTCCTGTCCGATGTGTCTTTGAATACATTGCACAATCGCAGCCACTTTAGCCGAATCACCAATCAGATTGTCGGCAGTATTTATATATCGGGCCGCACATTGATTAGCTATACCGTCAAGTTGCGCCGCATAAGCATTTGTTTGGTCGTTGCCTTGCGCCGCCGCACCACTTGCCGCACCGCCCGTTGCACCGCCCGTTGCACCGCGCGTGGCTCCGCCGCCTAAGGTAGCGGCCGCACTCGATTTCGGTGTGTTTTCATAATTACCGCACAAACCGTCTAAAGCGCGGTCTGCTAATTTATATGTCCCTTCAAGCATAAGATTTAAGCCGCCCAAAAACCAATTTTGAAACATATAATCAATAATATCCTGCTCTTTAACCAAACCGAAATCCGGCGTTCCTCTTTTCCCTTTTTTATTTTCCGGACCGGCGTCTTCCAAGGTGGCTATCTTTTCTTCAGGGTTTTCATTCGTATTTTGTTCTTGAGGCGGAACATTCGGATTGATATTCAACGGCTGCTTATTTTCGTTGCCTCCCACCTTGAAATTAGATTCGGCTTCGATTGTCAGTGCTTCTTTTTCGGATGCCGCACCAATTGTCAGTGCCGGCTTTTCTTTGCCGATTTTATCAAACTCAGAGGTCATTCTTTCCAAATTATCTTTCATCAAAAGCGGAGATTTTGCTGCCAGTCCGCGATACGTCAAACGGCGAACCGGCTCATTACCGACACCGTGTGATTCATCCGGTGTGTTTGCGGCTTCTGCCAAAGTGCGCGCATCAACATCAGCTAAAATGTTTTGAATGTCAATCATAATATTTTCTTGCTTATCTAAGCGTGCTACAAATTCATCTGTTCCTTTGTTTCTGATTTTTTTATCTTTCTTTTCGACGGCCCAAGTATTGAGTGCAACAGTCGTCAAAACATTTCTGCCGCTTTTTGGGTGGGTCATCGTTAAAAACGCTTTCATTTCGTTATTGCCGATTGGAGAATTTTCGTCAGCACACAATTGCTGCATTGCGTTAAGGGTGTTTTTGATGCCGCGCAGTTCTTGAAAACCTAACTTTTCTGTTTCATCTTTCGGATTCTCAATCGGCTTTGGGAACATTGTATGAAGAAGTTCTTGCTTTTGTTTGTCCGAAAAAAAGCCCATGCCGAACTTTTCCATACCGGCCTTTAGCACATTCATATCCGGTGTTTCTGCTCTGATTTGCGTTAAAAACGCTTCAAATTCAGCATTTTCCATTGTTCCTGCCATCAGAAAATCTCCTTAAAATTTCATCTGTTCCTAAAATATACCACGAAAAAAGCTTTTTGTCCACAACTTTTTGTCCTAAACCTTGAGTTTTTTCATAAATTTTCCGATTTCGATATTGACACGAATACCGTCTTTCGGCGTAACTTTCACCAAACCGAAGAAACGCGGTTTGATTTTTGAAAAGTCTATCGGCGCAAAAATTGCCGGATTTGTGGTCAAGGCCAAAAATGCGCCGTCAATATCTTTTTGAGCCACTCTGAAGTATGAACTGATTAATCGCTCGGCATCTATCGGAAAATTTCTCTTTTTTACTTCTTCGACAAAACGCTGCTGACGTTCTTTGCGTGCCAAATATTCTTCATACATAATTTTCTTTATATGTTTTTCCTGATATTTTATGAGCTTTGCCTGATATGACAACTCACAGTTTTCCATATCAATCAAAATTTCAACATACGAAATAATGGCGAGCTGTAAATCCTGATTACGAATCGTCTCGGCAAAATTCAAAAATTCTTCATCGCTTGAAGATACCGAAAATTTACCGACAGTATCCGGAAACATTTCGCACAATAAAGTCCAACCATCAACCAAATCACCGGCAAGAATCATTCCGACGCTCGGTTTATAGTTCGGATACAAACCGTCAATTTCAAAACGCCAGTCCACTGTTTTTGTGCCGGCGTTTGCAGCCAATTTATTGATAGAATTCTGGTAATTTATGAATGCTTGTGCCAATTCCGATTCTTCACTTCCGAGTTCCGGAGCGTTTTCTGTTTCCTCAACCGCGGCGCGGGCATCAGAAAACGTCGCAGCGAGTTCTTGCTCAAAATCTCGGGAAGCTTCGGCATTTACCTTTTTATCTTCTTCCGAAAGTTGAAAATCATCAGCAGAAATGGAAACTTCCGTTTGTTCCGGCTTGGATTCTTCTTCGTCATCTAATTTTGTGTTAATAAAACTGTTCAGCAGTTTTTCAAAATCATCACCTTCGCTGAGAAAATCATTATCAGCCATAAAATACTCTCCTTCTCATATCTTATAAACTGCTCTTGCAATTTATTATAATCGCCTTTATGATAAAATAAAAGAAAAATCATAAAATATACTTAAAAAAATGGAAGAAAACGTATTTATAACCGCAGAAGCTACGGAAAAAGAAGTCAAAATGCGCCTTGACAAGTATTTGGCGCAAAAAATAGACAATGTTTCGCGTGCGCAGATTCAACGCCTAATCGAAAACGGCAATGTGATGTGTGAAGATATATCAATTACCGATAACTCCTACAAAGTGCGTTTGGGTGATTCGTTTGTTGTAACCGTTCCGGAACCGGAAGAAGCAGAACCGACACCGGAGGATATTCCGCTCGATGTTGTGTATGAAGATTCCGATATTGCCGTCCTTAACAAGCCGGCGGGTATGACCGTGCATCCGGCTGCCGGTGCATATCACGGCACGCTTGTCAACGCACTTTTGTTTCATTGTCGTGATTTATCGGGCATCGGCGGCGTTAAGCGTCCGGGGATTGTGCATCGTATTGACCGCGAAACAAGCGGACTGTTGGTAGTGGCTAAAAATGATACAGCGCACCGTTTTTTAAGCGAACAATTTGCCGAACACAGTATTGAACGCACTTATTATGCGGTTGTCTACGGTGTGCCGTCGCCGCTGGACGGACGGATTGAAGGCAACATCGGCCGCAGCCCGTTTGACCGTAAAAAAATGGCTTTGGTTGCAAGCGGCGGCAAATTTGCGGCCACAAACTACAAAACTTTGCAAACATTCGGTTCGGCGGCAGCGTTAGTGCAGTGCAATCTCGAAACGGGGCGCACTCATCAAATACGAGTGCATCTGAGCAGCATCGGACACGCATTAGTCGGCGACAAAGTTTATGTTAAAAACAAAAAATCAGAAATACCGCTACCGACCGAACTCAAAACATTTGTCAACAATTTTCCGCGGCAAGCACTCCACGCCAAAAGTTTGGGATTTATACATCCGCGCACATTGCAGTTTATGCAGTTTGATTCCGAATTGCCTGCGGATATGGCTGAGTTGATGCAGCGATTGAACGCTTGGCAAAAAGCGTAGTCGCGGCTTAAGAGCCGTGAGAAACATTGGCAATAATCATTGTTAGGTTTGATGTGAACAGCTTGACCGAAATCGACAACAAAATGATTCCGAACGTCTTTTGGAAAATGCAAATCACCCCCGGCGATAATATTTTTTCGAGCTTTTTGGAAAATTTAAGTGCAGCATAAACAATCAGCACATTGGCAAAAACGGCAAGCAAAATATTGAAGTCGGAAAATTGCGAGCGAATCGAGAGCAAAGTCGTAAATGAACCGGCACCGGCTATCAGCGGAAACACCACCGGCGTAAAGGTAGCATCGTTACCGGCCGTATTGTTAGAGTGAAAAATCTCGATATCTAAAACCATTTCCATCGCAATCACAAAAATAATAATCGAACCGGCAACCGCAAATGATGAGATATCCAAACTGAAAAGCCCTAAAAATGCCTCACCCATATACATAAAGCCGACAAACAGTGCAAACGATATGATACTGGCACGCGAAGCACTCACAATACGCCCGTTGCGCTCTAAGTTCATCACTACCGGCAATGTGCCGATAATATCGATAATCGCGAACAAAACAATAAATGCACCGGTGAACTGTGTCATATTAAAAGTTTTGATAAATTCAAGCATTTTTCATCTCCTTAAAGAAAACGGCGACATATATCTCAATGCCGCCGTTTTAACAGGCTAAATCGATTTAGTCAATGACTTAATCAATCTTTTTTGCCTCAATGCGCATTGCATAGAATGAACGCCATACAAACACTAAGCCGATAGCCATAAATGCGCAAGCAATACCCAATGCAACATTAGGGTTTTCTTCTGAGACTTTTGCCGACATTTCTGCTGCCAATAAACCGAACAAAGTCGTGAACTTAATAATCGGATTAAGCGCAACCGATGCCGTATCTTTATACGGGTCACCGACCGTATCACCGACAACAGCGGCGTCATGCAAAGGCGTGCCTTTTTCGTTCAAATCAACTTCCACCACCTTTTTGGCGTTGTCCCAAGCACCGCCGGCATTAGCCATATAAAGCGCCTGATACAAGCCGAATACGGCGATTGAAATCAAGTAACTGGCAAACAATTCCGGTCCAAAGAAAGCAAACGCAATCGCAAACGAGAAAATCACGATAAAGATATTAAACATACCTTTTTGCGCATATTGCGTGCAAATCTTTACAACCGTCTTAGAATCCTCAACCGAAGCGGCTTTTTTGGTATCAAGTTTAATGTGCTCTTTAATATAGTTCACGGCACGATAAGCACCGGTCGAAACCGCTTGAATTGCCGCACCTGAGAACCAATAAATCACGGCACCGCCCAAAATTAAACCGATTAAAACGCGTGCGTCAATGAGGTTCAGTTCAAGCTTCAAGAGCAAAATAATCGAGAAAATCATCGTTGTCGCGCCGATAACCGCTGTGCCGATTAACACTGGTTTAGAAGTTGCCTTAAAGGTATTACCGGCCGAATCATTGGCTTCAAGCAAATGCTTGCCGTGTTCAAAATCCGGCTCAAAATCGTAATCCTTTTTGATTTCCTTTTTAATACCCTTAATATCTTCAATTTGTGACAATTCAAATACCGATTGGGCGTTATCCGTTACCGGACCGTAGCTGTCTACGGCAATCGTTACCGGTCCCATACCGAGCATACCGAAGGCCACCAAACCGAATGCAAACACCGTCGGATAAATCATAATCGCGCCAATATCGCCGAGCGAAGTCACATACGCAACCCCCATCAAACCGGCCATAACAACACCTTGCCAAAAACCGGAGAAGTTACCGGCAACGATACCGGACAAGATGTTTAAGGAGGCACCGGCCTCACGGCTGGCATTCACAACCTCGGCAACATGCTGTGATTTGGAAGAAGTGAATATCTTTGTAAATTCCGGAATAATTGCCGCTGCCAAAGTGCCGCAGCTGATGATTACCGACATTTGCCACCAAATATTTGTGCCAAACAATTCTTTCGGCAACATAAAGTAAGACACGCCGAAAGTCACGGCAATAGAGATAATCGACGTAATCCAAATCAAACTGGTCAGCGGTTTTTCAAAATCAAATTCCTTTGATTTGCCGTAACGAATCTTTGCGAACAAGCCGTTAATTGCATAAGAGAACACTGAAGTGATAATCATCAAAATACGCATTGCAAAAATCCAAGTAATCAAACGCGCTTGTAAATCCGGCGCATAAGTATGTGCCGCCAAATTACCGTCAGCCGTCAAGTAGTATCCGGCAGCCAAAACGATAAAACTGATAAGAGCCACGCCGGTCACGCCGTATGTTTCAAAACCGTCAGCCGTCGGGCCGCAGGAATCACCCGCATTATCACCCGTGCAGTCGGCAATCACACCAGGATTGCGCGCATCATCTTCATCAATTTTGAAAATAATTTTCATTAAGTCAGCACCGATATCGGCAATTTTGGTAAAGATACCGCCGCAAATACGCAATGCCGAAGCCCCCAAAGATTCACCGATAGCAAAACCGATGAAGCAGGCGCCGGCCGTTTCACGCGGAACAAATACCAAAATAAACATCATCATAATCAGCTCAACGCAAATCAGCAAGACACCGATAGACATACCGGAACGAAGCGGTAAATGCATTACCGGATAAGCGTTACCTTTCAACGATGAAAACGCTGTGCGGGCATTGGCGTATGTGTTAATGCGCATACCGAACCAAGCAACAGTGAACGAGCCCAAAATACCCAAAACAGACCAACCTAAAATGATTGCAACTTGCGGTAACGGCGTGCCGTTCAAGCCGGCAAAGTAGTAGACAATGCACGCGCCGATAAACAATTCAAGCACAAACAAAAGTTTTGCCTGTTGTTTCATATATGTGGTGCAGGTTGCATAAATTGTTTCCGCAACTTTCAACATAGATGTGTGCGACGGCATTCTTTTAATACTGAAGAACTCCCATAAACCGAAAATCATACCGAGCAAGCAGATGCCCATACCGCCTAAGAGCAGTTGATTTCCGTTAACCTCAATGCCGGCAAAATTATAGGTCGCTTTGGCTAAGTCCGGAATAATTAAATCCAATTCCGATGCAAAAGCGCCGCTCATTGTCGACAATAAAATAGTCAAAGTTGCCAGAGCAACTTTACAAATTTTTGCTTTGCTAAACATTTTTTATTCCTTTTTTAAAATTGATTTTTGGCCTAACAAGTTCTCCCTTGCCGACCGGCTGTGTGTATCTTAAATCATAAAAACAAAATTTTCACTATATTTTTGTTTAGTGTGGATAATTTATTTATGCAATTCTTCTGCCGTTACATCCATATACATTTTACCGTCATTGTCTTTGATGTTAATATCGGCATTTGCCGCCAAAAGCTGTATCGTTACCGTTCTGCAATTATGTGCCGCTGCATAAAACAGCGCCGTGCGTCCGTTGCGATCACGCTGATTAACATCGGCACCGGCCTTTAGAAGATAATCAACGATATCGGCATTTAAGTCACTTGCGGAAGCACTCATCAGCGGCGTACCGAATGGTGTTTCCTGATTGACATCGGCACCGGATTCAATCAAAAGTTTAATCACTGCCAAAGCATATTCCATACCCTCTTGAGTGCTTTTTTTAATATTCGCACGCGCAACCTGACGATCACTCCCCGTTTGTCCGTAAGCAACCGGAAAGCGCGCTTTTGCTTTCATTTGCATTTTGTCCGTCAAGGTTGTTGCATACACCAACGGCGTCATACCGTGCGCCGAAGACGGTGCATTAACATCAGCACCGGCATCAATCAAGATTTTTAGCGGTTTGATACTGTCGCCGTTTTTCAAAAACCAAAAAAGCAGCGTATCCCCGTTTTCATCGCGCGCATTAACATCTAACCCTTCCGTGATTTGCCGCTCCAATTCTTCCGTATTTCCTGTTTGAAAATCGGCAAGAGCGTTAAAGTTCAGCATTACTGCCGCTAATATGCAGAATATTCCTTTTTTCATATCAATCTCCGTTTTTTTCCGTAATCTTTTTTGCTTTACGTTGCGATTTCTTTTTCTTGGCCGATTTTTTTGATTTACCGATTATTTCTTTTGCCGGCTCGTCTTTTTCTTCCGGCTCGGTAATGATTTGCAGTTTATCACATTCTTCCTTTTCTTTCAAAACCAGATATTCTGCCTGAAACAGTAACAAAAACAGCGAAATATAAAATAAAAGCATCACGTTATTACAAAATTCGGTTACAACAGCGGTTGTTAAAAGATTATAACTGTTTTCAAGTTTCATAAAATAACGCATAACGCCCATTTGCAAATTAACGCACAGCAAAGTTAACAGCAAAAAGCTGAAAATACCGACATAAGTCCGGTTGAATGTCAAATCATACACTTTGCGAAACGGAATATGCCCTTCGTTAAAAAAATACGCTATACCACCGCCGCAACGCATTATAATAAGCGGAATTGACATACAAACAAATGCAATCGTAAAATAAATAAGTTCAATACGCCAATCCGGATTTGAAGTGTGCCACGTCGGTAATTTCATCGGATTCAAAATATAAATCAGGATAATGCACGGAATTATCATACACAAAAGACAAGCAAAAAACATACCGACCGACCGCAAACGTTGCTTTGATACGGCAAAAATATCCGTTATCCTGAATTTTCGACGGCTTAAAATATTATCATAGAAATCACCGGCAAACAGACAATAAAGATAAAATGCGCCGACCGTCCACAGCAACACCGAGCCAAGCCACCATTCGCCGTTGTTCTCCGACAAAAAGCACCAGTAGCCGTTTATTTTTTCGGCACAAGTATAGGACCAGCGACTTAATACGGCACTCAAAACGGTCAAAGCGGCAGCATACCCAAATAAAACACGCCAAGACACCAAAATTTGCGGCAACAAGTCCAACCAGCGACTTACAACCCTGATAATTCCGTATTTATTTGCCCTTCTCATTTATATCTCCTTTACAACCATAACGCCGCTGATACCTCGGATATTTGTCATCAATTCACCGTTATCAAGCGCATATGTTCCCTTGAGCTGAATGCGAACTTCCCAATCTTCAAGTTGCGGTTTTATAAAAATTTTATTTGTGCCGTAATGCTCGTGTGCCAAAAGTTCCCGAATCGGTCGAACCGCCGCAACATCAGCGACTTCTATAATCAAGCCCTTTGAATTTTCCGTAATTTCGGCATCAAGAGTTTTAACGGCATCAAAATTGATGCGAAGCGGTGATTCTTCGTCTTTTTTTTCAATTCGCGCTTTTAAGAATACCGGTATTCCGGCCTCTTTGGCAGCAATGGCTTGCGGCAAAACATCACTCCACACAAAGCCGTCAAACGCAGATGTAATATCTGTAACGCGCAAAATGCCGTAACTTTTTCCGGTTTTACCGATACGCTTTTGCAAATCTTGCACGCACCCGGCCAAATTAACTTGAATTTTATCGCCTGTTTTAATGCCTTTTATGGCTTCGGTATAACTTTTAATACCTAAGCGCTCGACACTGTCGGCATAAACGGCAAGCGGGTGCGCCGAAAGGTAGAAGCCGATTGCTTCCGCCTCATACTGCAAACGTTCTAATTCCGGCCAATTGGCTTTGGGTTCCAACTTTACTTCCGTAACAAGTTCCTGTGCCCCGAATAAAGATGTCTGAGCACTGTTTTTCAATTCGCACGCTGCCGCAATATGGCGTAATATGTTATCAATATTAGCGTATAATTTGCCGCGATTGTCGTCCAAACAATCAAACGCACCGGCTTTAATCAGTTGTTCAAGCTGTTTGCGATTGATTTGTTTGATATCGGTGCGATGAATAAAGTCCGAAACACTTTTAAATACACCGTTCTTCTCCCGTTCTTCCACGATTGCGTTCATATTCGCCTCGCCGACCCCTTTGATGCCGGCAAGAGCAAAACGAATATTGCCGTCTTCAACTTTAAACAAAGCGTCCGAGTGATTTATATCGGGCAACAATACCTTGAATCCCATTTTGCGAACTTCATCGGTATAAAAGGAAATTTTATCCGTATTTGTCATATCAAAATCCATTACCGCGCACATAAATTCTATCGGGTAATGCGCCTTTAAATACGCTGTTTGATATGAAATCAGCGAATATGCCGCGGCGTGCGATTTATTAAATCCGTATTCGGCAAACTTGGCCATTTGGTCAAAAATCGCACCTGAAATTTCCGGTTTAATGCCTTTTTTGGAGGCCCCTTCCAAAAACAGTTCACGTTGATGCGGAATCTCTTCTACTTTTTTCTTGCCCATAACCTTACGCAACTTGTCGGCACCGCCGAGCGTATATCCGCCCAAGACCTGAGCAATTTTCATCACTTGTTCCTGATATACCATAATCCCGTATGTTTCATCAAGAATCGGTGCCAAATCCGAATGCAGATATTCTATTTTTTCAAGTCCGTGTTTGCGATTGATAAAAGTCGGAATATTCGCCATCGGTCCCGGACGATAGAGCGAAATGACGGCGATTAAATCTTCGAAGCGGTCCGGCTTTATTTGCTTCATAACATCGCGCATACCGGCCGATTCAAATTGGAACACAGCGCTGGTGTTACCTTCTTGCAAAATCTTGTATGTATCTGCGTCATCGAGAGGCACTTCTGCCATTTGCAATTCAATACCGTGAATCTTTTTCACCCATTCAACCGCGCGTTCAATCACCGTCAGCGTTTTAAGCCCCAAAAAGTCAAATTTAATTAAACCGGTTTCTTCAACATATTGCATATCATATTGTGTTACCGGCATTTCTGCGCGCGGGTCTTTATATAACGGCACAAGTTCGTCTAATGGCCGATCTCCGATAACAACGCCCGCTGCGTGCATGCCGGAGTTACGATAAAGCCCTTCTAATTGAATGGCTATTTCAAATAATTTGTTAATCGCCGGATCTTTATCGCGCATTTCACGCAACTCCGGCACAAGTTCAAGAGCTTCGGGCAATGTCGGATTTTTACCGCCAGAGCCCGGCGGAATCATTTTAGAAATGCGGTCTGCCTGACTGTAAGACATTTGCAACACACGCGCCACATCGCGAATTACGGCTTTAGATTGCAGTTTGCCGTATGTAATAATTTGCGCAACTTTTTCATGACCGTATTTTTCTTGCACATATTCAATGGTTTTATGACGATTTTCCTGACACAAATCAACGTCAAAATCCGGCATATTCACACGTTCAGGATTCAAAAAGCGTTCAAACAACAAATCTAACCGAATCGGGTCCAAATCAGTAATTTTGAGAGACCATGCCACAATCGAACCGGCACCCGAACCGCGCCCCGGTCCAATCGGCACGCCATGAGTTTTAGACCAGCGAATAAAATCCGATACGATAAGAAAATAGCCCGGAAACCCCATTTTTTTGATAACGCTCAGTTCGTATTCCAAACGAGCGTAATATTCTTCATCGATTTCCGCACGTTTCTCCGGCGTCATTTCAGGTGTATAGACCTGCGCCTTCATACGCTCGTGCAAACCTTTATAGGCCTCTTCGGTAATAAATTCATCTTGCGTTTTGCCGTCAGGACAAACAAAAATCGGCAACAACGGTTCAACTTTTTTAGAAAGATAGTTACATCTTTCTGCAATTTTTACCGTATTTTCAACAGCTTCCGGTATATCCTTAAACAGCTCAACCATTTCATTTTCGTTGCGCCAGCAATTAGTCGGCAAATATTTGCGACGGTCGGTATTATCAACATATTCACCGGCGGCAATACAAATAAGCGCATCGTGCGCCTCATACATACTTTCGTCCCAAAAGAACACATCATTGGTTGCCACAAGCGGCACATTGTGCTTGTAAGCCAACTCCAAAAACGTCGGCTCCGTTGCTTCTTCTTCATCATAACCGACACGGGATATTTCCATATACAAACGGTCGCCAAAAATTTCTTTGAGTTCAAGCAATTTTTTTTCAGCGTCTGCTTTTCGATTTTTTAAAATAAGCTGTCCGAGCGGCCCTTCATAGCCGCCGGTCAGACAAATGAGTCCCTTACCGTAATTGCGCAAATCCGACATATTTATCTGCGGATATGTGCTGTGTTCCATATTGTCAAGATAGTAGCGATGAAACAATTTCATCAACGATGCGTAGCCCTCGGCATTTTTTACCAACAGGATAATGCGTTGCGGCTCCAGTTCCTGCCCTTTAGAAATTGCAATATTTTCCGAATCATCATTATGCAAGCTGAGTTCTGCACCCAAAATCGGTTTCACACCTTCATCGGAAGCGATTTTGGAAAATGCTTTACCGCCGAACAAATTACCGCGGTCGGTTATGGCACAAGCCGGAACGCCAAGCTCTTTCAGATGCGCCACTAACTTCTTAACGGTTATGGCGCCTAAAGCCAAAGAATAGGCGGTATGAACTCTCAGGTGTATAAATTTCGGGTCACGCATTTATATCTTTCGGCAATAAAAATGTCGCTATTTATTGTCGCCCGAAACTTTTTGATAACAATGGCAATGGCAAATTCCGTCGCGTTCAATATCGCTGCGACATAAATCCGAAATGCAATATCTCGCTTCATTTTGACCGTCACACGGACAACGGCGCCATTCACCTTCACCAAACATCATATTTTTTGCTTTGGCAATTTTTTCGATGTTCGGTGTCGGATAATATCCGGCGTTTTTACAATTTTCCAACATCATTTCCAAAATCGTAGGCATTTGTTCTTTCCTTTCAATAGTTCAAATCAACGTTGTTCCAAAATATCCAGAATAGAGCTGAGCTCCGCCGGACTGTTGTATTTTAATGTTACACTTCCTTTTCCGTTTTTTCCAGCATTTATTTTGACTTTTAGGCGTAATTTCTTTTCTAAATCAGCCATTATTTTTTGCAAGTCAAAATCCACCGGTTTCAATTTTACTTCCGGTTTCGGATTCTTTAAATCGGCAACCAATTGCTCGGTTTGGCGAACGCTTAAACCTTTGTCAATTATTTTTTGCGCCAAGTCGTTTGCATTCGGCAACCCGACCAATGCGCGTGCGTGGCCGGCCGAAAGCTTGTTATTGCAAACAAGCAAACGCACTTCTTCCGGCAAACTCAGTAAGCGTAAACTGTTGGCAATATAACTGCGCGATTTGCCGATAACCTTACCGAGTGTATCTTGTGTATAGTCATAATCCTGCATCAGCCGGTTCAAGCCCTCAGCCTCCTCAATAGCCGACAAATTTTCGCGTTGCAAATTCTCGATTAAGGCAATTTCCAAAGTTTCTTGGTCCGACAGCTCTTTAACGATTACCGGCACTTTATTCAAGCCAGCCATTCGTGCCGCACGCCACCGACGTTCGCCGGCAATAATTTCGTAACGTTCTCCCTTTTTACGCACCAGTAACGGCTGCAAAACACCTTTTTCTTTTATTGAATCACTGAGAGATTTCAAACTTTCTTCATCAAAAACCATACGCGGCTGAAATGTATAAGGCGACATATCATCAACACGCATTTCGCTGACACCCTCGTCTTTAAATACAGTGTTTTTTACAAAACTATCAACCACTTTATTATCATCAAGCAAGATATCGGCATCATCTCCCAATAAAGCGCCGATTCCTTTTCCCAATCCAAAATTTTTGTTGCCTGCGGTCATTTACAGTTCCCTTTCACGTTGTAAAAATTCTTTTGCTAATTGCAAATATGCTTGCGCACCGGTGCTCTTAAAGTCATAGACCAAAATCGGCTTACCGAATGACGGTGCCTCCGCAATACGCACGCAACGCGGAATAACCGTTTGATACACTTTGTCCCCGAAATATTTACGCACATCGGCTTCAATCATTTTGCTTAAATTGTTTTGTTTGCTGAACATTGTCAAAATAATGCCCTGTAACGCCAAATTCGGATTAAAATTGCGCTTTATGGCATTGATGTTTTTAACCAAATCCGCCAAACCTTCAAGAGCCAAAAACTCACATTGAAGCGGAACAATCACAGAATTTGCACTGACCAACGCATTAATGGTAATCAAATTCAAAGACGGCGGACAATCAATCAGAATATAATCATAGTCAGCTTGCAACTTCATCAAAGATTTTTTCAAAACAAATTCACGTTCGGACAAATCAACCAATTCAATTTCGGCAGCAGCCAAATCCGGCGACGACGGTATCAAATCAAACCGCGGCAAATTTGTGGCAACAATCGCCTCTTTAGCCGGACATGTCCCGATTAAAACATTGTAAGAAGATGCCTGACCTTTTTTCTTTTCGATACCGAGAGATGTTGTCGCATTACCTTGCGGATCAAAATCAATAACCAACACTTTTTTGTTGATGGCCGATAAGGCCGTAGCAATATTTATTGTTGTCGTTGTTTTGCCGACACCGCCTTTGCGATTTGCAATCGAAATTATTTTCATCTGCGTTTCCTTAAATTACTGATTTCCAATAAAACCCCGTCATCACAGTAAATGTTTTGATGCGTTATACAGTCAAAGTGCCATTTTTCGCACGCTTTTTGCAACTCCTCTTGATATGTTCTGCCTTTTAGGAACAGACATTTTGTATTTTTATTACCCAATCCGCCTGCATAATCGCACAAAACATCTAACGCCGCAACCGCGCGTGCCGTGATAACATTGATATTCTTTAGTCTTAAATTTTCAACACGATTATTTTCGATATGCACGTTCTTTAAGCCAAGTTTAATGCATACATCGTTTAAATACACCGTTTTTTTGGTAATACTCTCCACCAAAATTGAATGTGCCGTCGGCAATTTTTCTTGCATAACGATTGCCAATACAACAGCCGGAAAACCGGCCCCGCTGCCAATGTCAAGCAAAGTTTCCGTCGTTTTTGGAATATATCGTATTATTTGCAACGAATCTAAAATATGGCGTATCCACACATCTTCTAATGAATTTTTGCTCACTAAATTCATTTTGGCATTCCACTCACGCAGAAGTGCGGCAAACGCTTCTAATTTTTCGATTGTTTCACGTGAAACATCGTATTTTTGCAATTCCGAATCAATATCCATTTTAACCTCTGAAATTCATTATGCGCGATTCTTTATATTTTGCAACAAAATATAATGTTTATTAAGCTAATTTTTTACGTTATATTTAACAAAATTGTTGAAAAAGCGAACACGCGATTCTCAATGTAGCGCCAGCGAAATGAAGAATCCCCTTAGGCGCCGTGCAATCGCCGCTTTATAACGCCCGAGGTCGCACGGCGAGAGAGGAAATCATCACATCGGCATTCGCCTCCTCAAGATGACGTTCAAGTTCTTTGCGCATATTCCAACAAATTCGTTTAACAGAGCGTTTTTTACTATCGTTTTTGCTCAAAAATATTTTTTACAAAAAACTTAGCTTTTGTCTATAAGGAAGGGGTAGAATGTAGTTATATTTAATAAATAAGGAGAAAAGCTATGAGCACAGGAACAAAATAAAAAATTTTCTCATCGGAGGCACTATCGCAACATTGGGAATCGGAGGCGTAACAGCTGTTTCCGCCATTAAGAACAAACAAAAAACAGAAACATGGGAAAAAATCATCCTGACGCCGATTCCATCTATGTAAACACTGATGATGGTCAATTTTATGCCGAAAAGAAAGCTGATACTTCAACTTTAAACAAACTGAAAATAGAGGCAATGAAACTTGAAAAGTAAAAACAAAATCTTATCATTTCTGCCAATAAAATGTTTGCCCAAGCGCTAAAAATAAAGATTTTAAGGAAGTAGAAAAAACTATCTGCATGGATGCAAATGTTTCAGGAAAAAACCTTCTTCAAATGGAAAAGACCCGTCTGAAAAGCATATCAAATTGCAAGATATTTTATTAAAATAGATGTCGACACTCATTTTACAGACGGAAATGGCGCTACAACCAGAGATTATGTGGCAGCAATGAATAATGTCCGCGGTGAAACTCTTAAACGGGAAATTGAAGAAAAACAAGAATATAATCATGAAAGTTTTAAGCCGATTGTTACACCGGAAATGTTGAAAACAGACAAGAAATCAGAAAAAATATTACAAAGTATGGAAGATGCGTATGAATATAAAGGGAGGTTAGATACCAGCAAAGACATTCCATATTTTCAATATGAAAAAATGATGGAAAACATATTATTGAATCAGGTTTCGGCAATTGTAGAGGAGGAGCTTCTGTTTCTTATGTTTCCAATACCAGACAAATAGATTAGATTTAAGGCAAAAAACTCAAGATTCAAATAATGCAATAACCCACTATACTGAACTATACCAAGTAAAGAGAAGTTGAAAAAAATCCTCCTTTGAAATAAATTTTCAGAGGGGGATTTTTAAGCCAAACTTTCTGTTATGCGATTTATAATGCTGAATGTCTATACCGTTTAAAATTTTAATCGCTTGTTAAATCCGTATTTTTTGATTATATCCTCTGCCTTATCAAAATCCATTCCAAGCTCTTCCGGTTTGTGTGCATCATCACTGATAACAACTGTTAGATTACGCTTTGCTGCCGCTTGCAAAATTGGTGCGCTCGGGTAAAAATCCCCTATTTTACGCAAACCTTTTGTGCTAATTTCAAGCGCCACATCATTTTTTTGTAATGCGTCAAGAACTTGTATTTTTTCCAACATATACTCATCAACACCGCAGACATCATCGCCATAACGACGCACATAATCAATATGCGCCAAAAACTTGAATAATTTACTTTCCACGGCGCGTTTCATTGTTTCAAAATGGCGCCTGACATACTCGGCATAACGCGATGTATCCGGACAAACTTGCTTAAAAAATGTCATATTGATGATATGTTCAAAACCTTCTTCACAAAAAAAGTGATTTCCCGTATGCAAATAATCGATATCCAACTGCGAAATAAACCACTTAAGTTCTTCTTCCCAACCGTCATAGGGAAAATAATCAACTTCAAAACCGACGTATAATTTAAAATTTTCCTGCTTTGAAACACGCCGAATTTCATCACAATGACGCTTATATTTTTCTAATATACTTTTAAAGTCGTCATTATAAACGTGCCGCGCATTAACATCTTTTAAAAGCGGCCAACTGACATCCTGTTTCATATTTTTATGAACGATTAAGTGGTCGCTAACACCCATTTCGGTAAAGCCGATTTGTTTAGCACGTTGCACCATATCCTCAAGCGAATTGCGACCATCAGAAAAATTGGTATGTGTATGATATGAAAAACTTTGAATATTAAGCATTTTTAATATACCCCAAAAGAGCTGTTACTGCTGCCGGTGTAACACCGGTTATACGCGATGCCTCACCGATGGTTTTCGGACGAACGGTGGAAAAACGCTGCACCATTTCCGTTGAAAGTCCGCCGATTTTAGCATAGTCAATGTCATCACGGATTTTCAAATTTTCATCTTTCTTAAATACGGCAATATCCTCGTATTCACGTTTTAAGTATCCGGAATACTTTGCGTTAATCTCAACCTGTTCATAAACTTTTTCATTTATCTTTTTGATTTCAGAATCAATCTTTTCGATTGTTTCACGTGAAACATCAGGATAAGACATAACATCTTTCAACGTCTTTTTGCCGTTGTGTTTAACGCTTAAGCCCTGCTTTTCTATTTCAGAAAACGACACTGAATGATTTTCGCAATAGGCATTAAATTTTTCAATCTCTTGTTTTTTCTGTTTAAATACACTGATTCGCTCTTTTCCGACGCAACCCGCTTCATAACCTAATTCAGTTAAACGCATATCTGCATTATCGGCACGCAACAGCAAGCGGTATTCCGAACGCGATGTGAACATACGATACGGCTCATCGACACCTTTGGTAATCAAGTCATCAACCATCACGCCAATATAGCCCTGACTGCGGTCAATATAAAACTCCCTCCCCGTTTGCATCGCATAGAGCGCGGCATTCACACCGGCAAGCAAGCCCTGTGCACCGGCCTCTTCATAACCGGTCGTGCCGTTTATTTGTCCGGCCAAATATAAACCATCGACCTTTTTAACCGCTAAACAATGGTTGAGCTCGCGCGGGTCAACATAGTCATATTCTATTGCATAGGCATAACGTAAAATCTCGACATCTTCCAACCCCTTCATCGTGTGAATAAATTCGTTTTGCACATCTGCCGGCAAAGAAGTCGATATTCCATTCGGATAAACCACATCGGTATTATAGCCCTCCGGCTCTAAAAATATCTGATGCGACGTCCGGTCGGCAAAGCGCACAAGTTTATCTTCAATACTCGGGCAATAACGCGGACCGCGTCCGGTAATCAATCCGGAAAAAAGTGCGCATTTTGAAAAGTTTTCGCGAATAATTTTATGTGTTGATTCATTTGTATAGGTTATGCCGCACTCAATTTGCGGATTTGTAATTTTCTCGGTCAAAAACGAAAACGGAACCGGCTTTTCGTCGCCTGCCTGACGTTCCAAAATATCCCAATTTATCGTCTTGCCGTTTAAGCGTGCCGGCGTTCCGGTTTTCAAGCGTCCGAGTTGTAATCCGGCCTGCTTTAAATACGGTGTTATTCCTCGGCACGCCTCATCTCCTACACGACCGCCTTCGGTTGTTTGATGACCGGTGAACATAACACCGTTAAGAAATGTGCCGGTTGTTAAAACTACGGCATTTGCAGAAATTTGCGTGCCATCAGCCAAAGTAACACCGTAAATTTTACCCTTTTCAATTTGCAGACCTTCTGCCGCACCTTCAATTATATCCAAATTTTCTGTCTGTTGCAACGCTTCGAGCATATATTTTTTATAGAGTTCGCGGTCGGCCTGTGCGCGCGGTCCGCGAACCGCCGCTCCTTTAGAAAGGTTGAGCATCCGAAATTGAATGCCGGCCTTATCGATAACGCGGCCCATCAACCCGTCGAGCGCATCAATTTCACGCACCAAATGCCCTTTTCCCAAGCCGCCGATAGCCGGATTACACGACATTTCTCCGATTTTATTGATTTTATGCGTTATCAAAGCTGTTTTAGCACCTGTTCTCGCGGAAGCCGCTGCTGCCTCACAACCGGCGTGTCCGCCGCCGACAACAATTACATCATATTTATTATTCATCTTTACCTCATTGTTTTGCGCTACAATAAAACAACTCAATTCAAAATGCAAACAGAAAATCGGAAAAATGATTTAAAAACACCGTTCAAACAACACTGTTTTATCGAGTCAATTCAGAATCTTAAAAAAACAAGTTCAGAAATCGATTCAATTCATTTAAATACAGTGTTATTTTCCAATACAAAAACTGCTGAATATTTTATCTAAAATCTCATCAACTTCAACTTGGCCGGTAATTTTACCGATGGCACGACACGCCAATCGAATGTCCTCAGCAGCCAATTCTATATCTTTTTTCAAGTTAAAGCGCTTTAGATTTTCAAGACATTCAACCAACGATTCTTTGTAACGATGACGCGTCATTAAACACGCCGCGCCTTGTTCATAAATTGATTCAAAATGCGTGCGTAACTGCTCTGTAATTGCGGCAATATTTTCATTTTGCTTTGCCGAAATCAAAATACACCCTATTCCTGCCAACTCTTGTTTTTTCGCCTCATCAATTTTATCGCATTTATTGGCAACAAGCATATAATGTTCTGACTTTTCAATGAGTTTGGCAAATATATCCGGTGATGTTTCCGCCGCGTCGAACATAAATATATTGTAATCCGCCGCCGCAATTTTTTCGCGTGCCAACTCAATGCCGATTTTTTCTATCTTATCGGCAGAATCACGCAGACCGGCAGTGTCCGAGAACACAACAGGAAAGCCGTCTAAATCCACATACGCCTCTATCACATCGCGCGTTGTGCCGGCAATATCGGAAACAATCGCAACATTACGCTTGACAATTGCATTAATTAAACTCGATTTACCGGCATTGGTCGGACCGGCAATAACAACTTGAAAGCCGTCACGCAATCGTTCTTCAACTTTATTGGAACTAATATGCGATTCTATCGCCTGTATTATTTTAAATACACTGTTTTCTATTTTAAAAACAGTGTCTTGTGGTATATTTTCTTCCGGAAAATCAATATATGCTTCTATATATGCCAACAATTCAACCAATTCACCGCGCCACGCATCATAAAGGTTGAGGAGTGTTCCACCCATCTGTCTGAGCGCTGTTTTTTGCTGTATTCTCGTTTCAGCATCGATTAAATCTGCCAAACCGTCTGCTTCGGTCAGGTCCATTTTGCCGTTATAAAACGCACGACGAGAAAATTCACCGGGTTCGGCCAAACGAAAGTCCGGTAAAACGGCGAGAGCGTTTAAGATACTGCGAATAACCGCCTTTGAGCCGTGGCAGTTAATTTCGACACTGTCTTCTCCGGTAAATGAGTGCGGCGCCTTAAATCCGACAATCAAACAATTATCCAATGTTTCATGTGAAACACTGTCAAAAATTTGCGTAAAAAACATTTTGCGCGGTGTAATCTTTTCCGCCGGCAACGCCGTCATTTTATCAAAAATCAAAAATGCGTTTTTACCGGAGATTCTTATCAGTGCCACACCGGATTTTCCGAACACGGTTGATAAAGCATATATTGTTTTGTTATCCATTTTGTTAAAAATTCCCAAATTAAAAATAAGGCCGATTTTTTGACTCTCCAGAGGTTTTTATGTTTTTTGCGATAAATGAATCGTTTTTTTGTAAATTATGCACTCTGTGAGCCGGAAAAAAGTTCGGATTTATCGCCCTCGTAAATTGCTCAACATTTTTGCACGTTGAACCGTTGATGACATTTGCCGTGACCGCTGTTGCTGCGGCAATTCTCGCTGCGGTGTCGGCGAATTTGAAGACGCATTTTGTTGTCTGTGCCGAAATTTGTTCATTTCCGCCTCGGGAACACCCTGCAAGCGGTCGATACCCGATAAATCCGTCGGAACTTTTCCGACCATACGCCGCCCGTTGTTGACGCACGCAATATAAAGCAATAATTTTTGCTCTTTACTCAGTGTGTCTAAAAACTCAACCGGCGCGGCGCGATTAGTCGGCTCTTTCAGCATCTTGTCATAAATATTGTAATCGGCATTACTGCTGACTTCAACCTGTTTTTTCCCTGTATAACGAACCGTGGCTTCTCTTATCTTAAACATATATTCGTTATTATTTTTTGCAACTTCAAGATAACCGTCAACTTGCTGCCAATACCGCTGCAAGTCGTCACTCCATTGTGCGCGATCATCCGGCGTTGGCGGAGTAGAGACAGAGGTTGTGGCAGATGAAGGTGTCGGCGTATCTGTCCCGTCGTTAAATAACTCTGCTACACGCAAACTTTCGACTTGCGTCACATACTCGCTGTTGTTAATATTACTGCGTATCAACGCTTTTGCCGGATAGATTAAGTTTGTATCAATCAAACCGGTGCGGCAGTCGTTGTTGAACTGGTCTTTCCGTCGTTGCAATCGCTCATCGGCGGCGTTGATTATTCTTTGTGCATCGTGATTAAGCGAAACTTCTAAATCAGGCGTGATATAATGCGCCAAATTTTTATGTTCCATACGGTGCGTGTTCGGATTATAAATTTCAAAATTATAATACAGCGAACGCAACTTCTTAAATTCGCTTTTATCGGTGTCTTCCGGTGCGGCAAGCGGCGCATTATCAACATACATTTTAACGTTTTGATAAAATTGCTCATCAAAATTATCCCCGTCGGCGTCATAGTTATCGAGCTTAAACGGTTGACCGCAGGTTGAAACGTCTGGATGCGCAACATCAAATCTTTGAAGCTCGCGATTGACTAAATCCGCACGATTATTTAAATCAGTCAAATATGTCTTACGCTCCGAAGGCGGATTCAGGCGCCTTAATTCATCAACAACACGCTGATTTTCGCTTGAAAACATCGAAAAATCATCCATATTATCGTTCTTCAGGTATTGAGTTAAACTCTTAACAAGCTTATCGGTATAGCTAATACGCTCGTCTTTCATACCCTTATCATAATAGTCACGATGAGATGTTTCAAAATAGTGCATTTTTTGAGCTACCAAATTCGGCCAATTCGTAGCATACGCCAACCGTTCTTCCGGCGTATGCAAATTTTTCAATGCCTCCGCAACTTCGCTGTTGTTACTGTTAAACATTGAAAAATCATTCATATCGCCTTTTTTCAGATACTCATTGATATTTTTGACCAATTCGCTCAAATACGCGCTACGCTCATCTTCAACCGCAATCCGGTAATAATCTTCCGTTTGCAGACGCTTAAAATTATTTTTCAGCGATAATCCGTCTCTAAACATAGCATTATAAACGTGCTTTAACTCGTGATGAACAACCGTCGAAAAATGACGCGTTTGATTAACTTCATTGGCATAAAAACTAAATAAAGCACGTTGTTTATCATCAGTCAAACTTCCGGCAAAATCGCCTTCCGTTAAATCGGGATGCGTATGTTTTTCCCGATTAAACTGCTGTTTTAAATTTTCTAATAAACTATAATCTTGTGGCGAAAAGCGAAAATGATTGCGGACAATTTCCATACGATGTGAAGCAGCATAGACCAACGCATGAGTTCTATCAAAATCAGGGGTTGTAACAAACTCTCGCTTTGTCGAATCATAATGAGTCGTGTATTGTTTGTCTGTCGGCGTAATTTCAAATCCGAGATTTTTAACAACTTCCGGAAACGCATTATCGTCCATACGGTGAGATAAATAAAGCGTATTCGGTTGTGCCGGCGGGTCATGACGCATATCATTGGTAAAAGCCGCACGATTTTTACGATAATGATAACCGGATATTTCTTTGTTTAAGAACTCTGAATTTTTCGTATCATACATTACGCCGGCCGGAAGGACAACGCCAGAAAATCCGGCATTAAAATCAATACCGTTTGCGATTGTTTCGCACTGATGTTTCAGCCGTGCTTTTTCTGCAGCATTGGCAAAAGTGATGTCAAAAGCCATAACACGGTTATCTTTGGTTTTTACAAGAAGTTTCTCTGTTGCCATCAGTCATTCTCCAAAATTTGAGAGCATTATAAAATAAAATTGACAAAAAAGCAACAAAAATCTTTTTACATACGCTGATTCACATTCGCGCGTTGTTGCTGTTCGCGCGTAATTTCAAGTTGATATTCCTTAAACTGTTCATCCAACTCACGACGGAAGTTGCGGAGTAACGTTTCGTCCTTCGGAGAGCGGTCAAGCGCCTCAATCAACTGAAGTCCGCTTTTACCGTTCAACACAGCCATCATCATACTGCGCTCGGTCGCATCTAACACCATATAAAGATTAATCACTAAACTTGTCAGATAGACATTTCCTTCTAACGGCGGTTTTGAGCCGAATTTATCTTCCAAAAATTCGGCAAATTTTTTGCGCACGGCTTCTTCTTCACGCTTTTTGCCGAGCTCGATTTCATTGTGCTTATAAATGGCTTTTTGCCACATTTCGGCGCGACCGTCCAAACTCAAGCCGAGTGCTTTATATGAACTCATACGCTGTTCCGGATTCATACATTCTTCACACTTTTGCGCCAACCCCTGAACCGCTTGCAAAGTGCGATGAAACAATGCGCAAAAAGTGTTATGCGCCTGCAAAAACGGACAATACTCCGGACATTTTTTTATTCTGTCATCAGCCATTTTCAGTTCCACTGCCTTATAGAATAAACGATTTTTGCCACAGATTCAAGGGCGATAATTATTCCGGCTCACCGGCTGCTATTTTTGCGCGTTTGCGTGCAATCGGGTCTAAGATTCGCTTGCGCAAACGAAGTGATTTCGGCGTAACCTCAAGCAATTCATCTGCTTGAATATACGACAATGCCTGTTCCAAGCTCAATTTTCTCGGCGGAATTAAATCGATGGCTTCGTCTTTTCCGGCTGCCCGAATATTGGTCAACTGCTTCGATTTAGTCGGGTTCACGTCAATATCGTTGTATTTGTTATGTTCGCCGATAATCATTCCGACATAAACCGGCGAGTTATGCTCAACAAACATCGGACCACGGTCTTGCAACTTCCACAAAGAGTAGGCGATTGCCTGCCCGTCTTCGCTTGAAATCATCACACCGTTGCGACGGTCATCAATTTCGCCTTTATACGGCTCAAAACCGTAAAAAATTCGGTTCATAACACCGGTGCCGCGCGTATCGGTCAAAAATTCGGAGTGATAACCGATTAAACCGCGTGACGGTGCGTGAAAAATCAGGCGCACTTTATTGCCGACTTGCGACGGTATCATATCTGTCATTTCGGCGCGACGCTGTCCCATTTTTTCAACCACGGTGCCGGAAAATTCTTCATCAACATCGACCACGACTTCTTCTATCGGCTCCAAGAGTTGACCGTTTTCGTCGCGCTTCATAATCACGCGCGGGCGCGAAATCGAGAGTTCAAACCCTTCGCGGCGCATTGTTTCAATCAAAACACCGAGTTGTAACTCGCCGCGACCGGCAACCTCAAAACTGTCGGTATTATCGGTGCGTGAAATCTTGAGGGCAATATTACCTTCCGCCTCTTTTTCCAAGCGCGCCCAAATCACACGCGACGTTACCTTATCGCCCTCACGGCCGGCAAGCGGCGAATCGTTGACCGAAAAGGTCATCACGAGTGTCGGCGGGTCAATCGGTTGAGCGTGAATAAAGTCCGTTACCGGAACCTCTAAAGCGCAAATCGTGTCGGCCACCGTGCCTTTTACAATACCCGCTACCGCAACAATATCGCCGGCGTGCGCTTCATTCAGCGCAGTCCGTTCCAAACCTTGATACGCCATAATTTTAGTGATTTTTGTGCGTTCGATTTCGCCGTTTTTGTTAATTACTTTAACCGTGTCATTTACTTTAACGCTGCCGCTTTGAATTTTTCCGGTCAAAATACGACCGACAAACTTATCGGCTTCAAGCGTGGTTGCCAACATCTTAAAC
This sequence comes from uncultured Alphaproteobacteria bacterium, assembly GCA_945835885.1. Lineage (GTDB taxonomy): Bacteria > Pseudomonadota > Alphaproteobacteria > RF32 > CAG-239 > RUG410. The sequence goes on along the minus strand of CAMAJR010000003.1, from coordinate 8,383 downwards.
GGTTTATCCGGCTCGCATACCGGCTCGCTGACATACGAAACAATCGTTTCAAACAGCGGCGTCAAATCTTTGTGTTCATCGGCTAAATCGCGCACGGCCCAACCATTGCGCCCGCTGGCATAAAGGGTAGGGAAATCGAGTTGTTCGTCATTGGCATCTAAGCTCACAAACAAGTCAAAAATCTCATTTAAGACTTCGTCCGGACGTGCATCCGCCTTATCGGCTTTATTAATCACAACAATCGGTTTTAAGCCGATTTTGAGCGCTTTTCCCAAAACAAACTTTGTTTGCGGCATCGGACCTTCGGAAGCGTCTACGAGCAACACCACACCGTCAACCATTGAGAGAATACGCTCGACCTCGCCGCCGAAATCAGCGTGTCCCGGCGTATCGACAATATTGATATGTGTGCCGTTCCAATCAACCGACGTGCATTTTGAAAGTATGGTAATACCGCGTTCACGTTCCAAATCGTTGCTGTCCATCACGCAATCGACGACTTTTTGATTGTCACGGAAAGTTCCGCTTTGGCGCAAAAGCCCGTCCACGAGCGTTGTTTTGCCGTGGTCAACGTGGGCAATAATCGCAATATTTCTCATACTCATTTTTTTCGTTCCTCAAATAAATGTCCGTTAAACAAACTGTTATGTTTGCTTTTAAATTTGCCCTAACATAACGCATTTTTTTTGAATTTCAAGTATTTTATTTGTGACGATTGTTTTTAATTGACAAGCGCCGCCGAATAACATAACCTAAGCGTGCGTAAGATGATAACTTGCGTGAGGATTCAGAACCCTCCAATCGGTTATCTTGCTTTGTCAAGATGTAAAATTACTTCCTGCGATGTGGCAGGAAGGTAGTAAATAAGTTACTTTCTTGCAAATTAACAAATAGCTACACTATCCCGATTGATAGGTTCTGAACTTCCTGCTACTCCTCATCAGAGTAGTTTTTTTATTTCAAAGGAGAAGAAACGATGACCGAGGATTGCTTCCAGCCGGATGGTATGGTGCGGATTGAAGAAATCATCAAACATTATCGCTATGTGCCGCAAAAAATATATGAAATCACGCAAGCACTCGACCTTTTAAACGACAACGAAAAAATTAAGGTAATGAAATACATTGTGCGGCTGACTCAAAAGCGCGTCACTTTCCGCTCGCTTGAACGCAAACCAAGTAAAAAAGCATTCTTCCGCGCTCTCAAAAGAGTTGACGCGCGTAGCAACGATTTGTAATTTTCCGTTTAAGGGACTATGAATACATACTGCGGCCGGCAACGCGCACAAACGGTGTCGGACTTCTATACAGACGATAACGATGCTCTTGCGTAACCGAGCAGACCTCTTTAATAAAGTGTTCGGCGCGTTTTTCATCAATATTTATTTTGGCTAATTGAGCCTTCCAAATTTCCGCTATTTTGCTCATATCCCCGCGCAAATAACCACCAACATCGTTGATGTGGTTACGCTTTGCCCCTTTGATAACCTTGTTCACAATTTCTGTGCGATACTCAATTAACGGCGGATATTTTGCGTGTTCTTTGGCATAACCATATGCCCCCGGAAGCAACCCGCGGGTTAAAAACAGCGGCGTGTTAAAGCCCTTGGTATGGTCCGGCGAAATACCGACACGGTTACGGATAAACGGCTGAATATCAATTATGCGGAACTCCTTGCCTACCGCCGAAAACAAAATATTTCCGGTGTTGGTGAATAAACCGCCGTTGCCGACATCAATCGAAAATTCGCGTGAAGAAAGAAAATGCAAATCATCATAAAGCTTATCTATGGCCGTATCCGGCATATTTAGGACCGCCTTAGATAACGTCAGCGTTTTCATCAGAGCTTCTTCGCTCGACGGTAACTTTCGCCCCGGTTTATGAATTTCCATCGAAAACCCCGGCGAATATAAATTGATGGTTACCAAAGCATTGGTTGCATCATAGGCATCAACTCCCCAATACGCAACCGGCTGCGCAAAATTTCTGCCGGCAAAAATGTCCTTTTGCTGAATAAATTGGCTGTCATATAATTGTTCTGCCAAAACATCCAATTTCGGTGCACTGTTGCTGACACGCACGGTATAATCCGGAGAGGTGTGAATTTTATACACTTTTGCCTCTTCACCCATACCTAACGGTTCTTCGCTCATAGCAAATATAATTTCATCAATGCTTGGTAATTTCTTCATTTTATCTTCTCCAATCTTGGAGAGAATAACAAAAAAATTATCTGTTGTCAAGTTTTGTCTACAAAATTGTTTTTGTGCTGAATACGGAGAGCATTATAAATAGAAAATATTTTCAATTCGCCGAATATTTTGCGGTGTCACATAAATCAAAATTACGTCACCGGCTTCAAGGCGTGTTTGTGCCGTATCATAAATCAGTTCATTATTGCGCACAATCAACATTATCGAGCTTTCTGACGGTATTTTTAATTCATCAATCGTTCGTCCCAAGTTGACACTGTCCGCTTCTATTTTGATTTCCCAAATTTCACCCATACCGCGCCCGACGGAATATGCCTCGCGAATCCGCGCCTTACGCAAATATTTCAAAATCGCCGAAATTGTAATTACCGAGCGGTCAATAATCACGTTGTTGCGAATGTTGGCGGTCAATACATTATAATCTTTTGAATTAACTAAAGAGAGCGCCTGTGTGTCTTTGTTGCGAGAAGCAAGCAGTGCTAACAGCATATTGTCTTTATCTCTGCCGGTAACGGCAACACTGGCATCAGCTGAGGCAAAGCCGGCATCTTGCAAAATAACATCGCTCATAATCTCGCCGGTAATAATTGTTGTTGAGTTTAAATTTTCTGCCAATTTTGCCGCTTTTTGCACATCTTCCTCAATAATGCAACAATTGGCAACATTTTCATTTTTTTCAATTTGAGATGCTAAATAATACGAAATCGGATTACCCCCGAAAATAACGATTTTTTCATACGGATTATGGTCAACACCGAACAAACGCATAATTTCCATATTTTGTTCCGGCAAACAACTCACATAAATCAGGTCATTACGTTGCAAATGCACTTCTTCTTCACTCGGTAAAATCCGACGCGAACCGCGTGCAATCAACACAATATGCGCTGACAATTCTTTGAGTTTTTGGTTAATATGGTTAAGCGAAAACTTCATAAACGGAATATCGACATCCAAATGCCGAAAAGCAAATATATTGATTTTGTTGTTCAAAAACGGAAAAACCGCCGTGCTTCCCGGTAAATTCAGCAAATTTTCAATAAACTTGGCAATTTCAATATCCGGCGTAATCACTAAATCTATCGGCAAACTCTTTTCATTATAAAGCGTATTCCACAGTGGATTCAAAAAATATTCCGAATCAACTCGGGCAATCTTTTTAGGCACATTGAACAAAGTGAACGCCACCTGACACGCCACCATATTAATTTCATCGCTATCCGTCACGGCAATCAGCATATCCATATTTTTCATACCGATACTTTCCTGAATATCCGGTCGTGAAATTGAGCCCAGCACCGGTTGCACATCATATTCTTTGGCAATCTCATCCAGTTTGGCGCCATCTTCATCAATAACAACAATATCATTGTTGCCGAAACTTAAATATCCGACAATGCTTTTTCCGACATTTGATGCGCCGCCCACTACTATTTTCATTGTTCAACCCTCGAAAAATATTCGTTAATCAAATTTATTGCCTCGTTTAGCGTGTTCAATTTGGTATATTGCTCACGAAAGCGTTTAGCTTCATACAAGCTCTTGACATACCAACCGATGTGCTTGCGCGAAATCGCCATACCGCCGCGCTCACCGTAATATTCTACCAACAACGTTAAATGCCTTAAAAGCATTTCTTTTATTTGCACTGTCTGCGGTGCCGGCAAAATCTCACCGGTTTGCAAATAGTGATGTGTGCGATTCAATAACCACGGATTACCAAGCACCGCTCGTCCCATCATCACACCGTCAACACCGCATTGTTTTAACATCTGTTCGGCCCTTTGCGGACTGTCAACATCACCGTTGCCAACCACCGGAATCTTGACCGCCGCTTTAACCGCACCGATGATGTCCCAATCGGCAACACCGGAATACCCCTGCGCCCGTGTGCGCCCGTGCACCGTAATATATGATGCACCGCTTTGCTCACACATTTTAGCAAATTCCACCGCATTGATATGCTCGTTGTCCCACCCCTTGCGAAACTTAACACTGACTTTGAGCGGTGTTGCCTTAACCGTTGCTTCAATAATTTGTGCCGCCAGCGATAAATCGCGCATCAAGGCCGAACCGGAATTGTTGTTGACGATTTTTTTGACCGGACAGCCCATATTGATGTCTATCGAGCGCGCACCCAAATCCGCCACCAACTTTGCCGCATCGGCGAACAATTCGGGAGAATTTCCGACCAACTGCACCACCACGGGATACGGTTCAGTTTTGACATTGGCAATTTGATAGCTTTTCGGGTTTTTGCGCTGAATTGCGTTAACCGCCGCCATTTCCGAAACTAAATTTCCGCCCCCAATTTCGGCCAAAATCGTCCGCCAAGGTGCGTCGGTAATTCCCGCCATCGGTGCCATAAAAACGTTACTGTTAAACCCCAAAAATGCCATCAGCTTATTTTACCCAACGCTCTTGCTAAAATATAATATACCTTGCCTATATCCGAACCGGAAATAAGCGCCAAAAACGTGCCGGCACGCTCACTGTCACGAGCGGTTGACACCAAACTGTTAAAGTCATCGATATATTTATCAACCAAAATTCTGAATTCGCTTTTTTCTTCATAATCCTTTTGAATAACGGAAATTTGCTTTTTAGTCATATTCTTTGCCAAATAGCGCGCAAAAGCGGTGCGGTCGCCGGCATAATACTTTTTCCACAAATCTTCGTCATTATCTTTGTTGAAAATCGTGTTGATATCAATCGAAATCGTTTCGAGTTCATTGATAATGTCTTCCGAATTGCGCATAAACACATCAACGGTCGCAGACTTAAACTTTTGATTAAACGCATCGACTTGTTGTTCTGTTTTTTGGAATCCGAGTTGCAAGTTTTCAAGATGTTCATTAACCAACTTGCCGAAATTCGTCATTTTGCGTTCATATTTTGTCAGCGTTGAACCGATGTCGCCGCCGGTTTTGTTCAATCCGGCATTCAATTCCGCAATGTTAGCGGAAATTTGCTTTAAGCCGCCGATTGTCTTGCTCAAAAATTCATCTTGTGCCGTCAACAACTCGGCATTTTCTTTGCTTTGTGCCGTCATAACATCGGCTTTTTCCATCATTTTGCCGATACTGCCGTTGACACGCTGACTGACTTCATCAAATCTGCTGAATACATCAGTGGCTTTGTTGTTAAAATCATTAACATTACGCACCAAATCGTTTTCCATTTCATGCAAGTTTTGCGATACCGCCATAAAGGCCTGTCCGAACTCGTGGTTTTTGTTTTGTGCGTTGCTATAATATTCCTGCATACGCCGCATCTCTTCACCCAAATGATTAACGGTGGCGGTGACGGCTTCCACAATTTGCAAACTTTCGCTTTCAAGCAGTTTGCGCTTTGCCAAAACATCATCGCCAAGTTGCGCAAATGCCGCCGCAACTTGTTCCGACGTGTTACGAATACTCTTGATTTGCGTTTGAATATTGCGTTCAAGCGTGCCGGAGCGTTCGACCATTGCCTCGACCTCCAAGCTGATTAAACGGCCGTATTCACCGAGTTTGTTATCTAAATATGCCGAATTTTTATCAATCAGTCCGGATTGAGTTTCAACCACTCGTCGTTGTTCCTGAATGCTGTTTTCAATGTGCGAAATGCCTGAATCGAGTCGGCGGAACAACTCTTCGCAATTTTCAGATGCGCGTAAATATGTTTTTTCGAGGTTTTCACCTTTAACCGCCCAAGATTCAATCATTTTACCGATGGCAAGCTGACTGGATTCCGAATATTGATTAAGTTGCTCCTGTGCTTTGGCAATATTTTCGTTATTGACATTAACCACCTCTTTAACACGTTCTGCCGCCATCACCATTTCATTAACCATCGGTGTCATTAAATTCACCAATTTTTCGCTGTCTTCACGCATTTGCATCGTATTGACGCGAAAATCAGCGGTTGTGGTCGAGGCCTTATCGGCAACAAAAGAAAAGTTTTCGACCATTTTTTGAATTTCCTCACTGAGCGCCTGCATAGTCTGAGAAGAATAATTATCCAACGCCTCAGCCAAATCTTTAAGTTCGGCAACACGTTCAGTCAAATCACGTTTAACCAATTCACTTTGAGCATAAACATCGCGCGTTGCCTCTTTAAGTTCCGAAACTTGTTCTTTTATGGCGTTGGCAATCATCTTAGATGCCTCACCGCCGCCGGAATCCGAAAAAATAACCCGATTCAGCGAATCGCGCAACATCCTTGTTTCGTTTTTGAAATTGCTGCCGCGGTCGATAAACGCCATAATCACCCAAATAATCGCCAAAGGAAGCGTGCTGGCAGCCATAAATCCGGCAAATTCGTTCGGCAACATTGAAAACAGCTTATCCCAACCGAAAAACTTGGAAATATAAACAGCAACAAGACCGAACCAGACCACGCTGAAAACAATAATAAAGCGATGCAAGCTGTTGGCAAACCAGCTTTCGTTTTCTTCTTCAACGTTAATAATCGCATCGTTTTTGCCTTTTTTGGCAGTTTTATCAAAATTTTTTGGCGCCATTTCAGACCTCTAAATTAAATTCATACACAGATTTTTTTGTTATTTTATGGCTTAAAAGTAAATATTTTACATAAATTTTGCAAAAATATAAAAAAAGTGATTGATTTTTAAAAAGTTCTATGTATTTTGTAATTGTTGCGAAAAATTATGCCGTTGTAGCTTTAGTTTAGAGCACGTCATTGGTAGCGGCTAAGCAAAAACAACCTCTAAATGTTGTTTTTGTCTGCAACGCCCGAAGGCGTCCAGCAAGCAAGGAAAGCGTAAGCAACCGAAGCGAGCCGATGACGACGAGGCGGGGTCGTCGAACCCGTCATTATTAGAGATTATGTAAAAGGTATAAATTATGCCGTTGTAGCTCAGTGGTAGAGCACGTCATTGGTAGCGGCTAAGCAAAAACAACCTCTAAATGTTGTTTTTGTCTGCAACGCCCGAAGGCGTCCAGCAAGCAAGGAAAGCGTAAGCAACCGAAGCGAGCCGATGACGACGAGGCGGGGTCGTCGAACCCGTCATTATTAGAGATTATGTAAAAGGTATAAATTATGCCGTTGTAGCTCAGTGGTAGAGCACGTCATTGGTAATGACGGGGTCGTAAGTCCGATTCTTATCAGCGGCACCATTTTAAGAAAGGCACCCGAAAGGGTGTCTTTTTGCTTTATCAGGGCTGAATCCCCAAAAGTCCGATAATTTGCTTCCCGAAAATACCATTTTTTCCTCAACTATCGGACTTTTTGCATAAAAACCAATAAAATTAATCATTTTGATAAATCAATCACAATCCGATAAGTTATATAAATTTTAAGTTTTATTGGCTAAAACAAGGCAAAGGAGAAGTAAAATGTTTGAATTTTCACAATCAACAATAGAAAGTATCGGTTATTATGTTTATTGTCTGATAGATTCGAGAGATAAGACAATTTTTTATATAGGAAAAGGTTGTGGAAACAGAGTTTTTGCTCATGAGCAGGAAATAGCGGAAAAAGAAAAAAATAAGCGCATTCATGATATACAAGAAGATAATGCAACTGTTGAAAAATATATCATTAGACATGGATTAACTGAATGTGAAGCTTTTCATTTAGAAGCGGCTTTGATAGATATTTTTTCTTCTAATGTGTGGAGTAGCCGAAAACTTTTGAATATTATGGGTGGTCATCATTGTTTAGACAATGGAATGAAGTCTATTTCAGAAATAGAAGCGTATTATTGTGTAGAAGATATAACTAAAGCAGAAATTAAACATAATTGTCTGATTGTTAATATAAATAAAACTTATGAAACAAATCAAAATGTTTATGATGCTACAAGAAAAAGCTGGTTATTGAATGCAAGTAAAATAAATGATATTGAATTAGTCATTAGCGAATATCATGGAATTTTTAGAGCAATTTACAAACCTGAAAAATGGTACACAAAACTAGATGAAAAAGGAAGAACAAGATGGCTATTTGAAGGGAAAGATGTTTCTGATAAATATCCTACATATATAAACAAGCATAATACTTTCAAAAAAAGAGGAGCACAAAATCCTATAAGTTATGTTTTTGGAAAAGAAAAATAATTCTATTTTCCAACTGCTTGTAATCATCGTAATTTTCAGTCCGATAAGCGCAAAGCAAAGCGCACCAATAAAACAAAAAGACCGGTTGTAAGGCCGGCCTTTTTTGTT
>CAMAJR010000002.1 GCA_945835885.1 uncultured Alphaproteobacteria bacterium | reverse complement strand
AGTTTTGCAAACAGCGCTGTTTTACGAATCGGAAAAAATACAAAATAACGTAATTTCAATATGTTAATTTATTTTTTAATTTTTTTCATTTTTTACAATAAATTTCATATTTTCTAAAAATTTATACAAAAACGCACAAAACACGCTTTTTTTTATGTATTTTTTAAGAAAAAGTAAAAAAATGCTTAACATTTCGTTAAAAATTTGTTAATAATGGAAATGAGATATGAATATTCAAAAGTTTCAGGAAATTAACTGGAGGTATATATGAAAAATTTATTTTATTTATCAGTGTTGGTGTTGACTGCCGGATTGGCAGCTTGCGCCTACGATGAAACAAGTGAAGTTCGCAATTATCAGTATTCCGGTCAAACCGGCTCCTGCGGTGCACAACCGGCACCGAGACCGGCTCCGATTCAAACTTATACACCGGTAGCTTCTAATTGCGCTTGCCAAGCCGCTCCGGTTTGCGCTGCTCCGGCTTGTCCGCCGGCTCCGACCTGCGGTTGCGCACCACAAGAATATACGGTAAGAACACCGGTTCAGGTTGTATATCAAAATACAACATACCGCACCGTATATGAGCCGAGAACGTTCCAAAGCACATCGTATGAAACGCGTCCGTATAACAGAGCAGAAGTTTGCTCCGGCCCGAACTGCGTTCAACCGATGTTGATGAACGCTCCGCGTCAGTTTTAATTTGTAAAACCTGGTAATTTTCTGAAAAAGATTTGGGAGGGACCCGAAAGCCCTCTCTTTTCTTTTACTTATAACAGAGCATAAACATTAAAAATAGTTGACAAAAAAAATTAAAATCTTCTTTTTTTTGTGATGTAGCGATAGAAAATGAACCAAAGGAGATAAAATTATGAATACAACTGATATTAAACCGCAAGAAAATACTCCTTCCGTAAAAGAAAGAATTGCCTCAAAAATTAAAAACAGTTTTGATACGTTCGTTGACAAACTGTCCGCACCTAAAAATCCGGACAGAGAAAAAGCACCAAAAACACCTGACGCAGTCATAAAGTTCAGCACACGGCAACAAATTGAGGCCACAACAAATAAAGGCGATAAAGGTATTGACAGATAATCAACTCTAAAAAATTTTTTATTAAAAAGGCGAAAGCATTAGTTTTCGTCTTTTTTTAGGGCATTGGCGCCTGAAATCACATCTATCAGTTCGCCGGTAATTTCTTCTTGGCGTTGTTGCTGATATTCCAAATTCATTTCTTCGAGATTTTCATCAATATTTTTTTCGGCATTTTGCATATTTGTCATTCTGGTCCAATGTTCTGCCGCCAATGATGCATTTATTTGCTTAGAAAGCGTAATCATCATCATTTCGCTGAGTAATGCCGCAAACATTTTATCCGGCGGCGTTGCCAACATCGGAAAATTGTTGGTTTCCCACTTTTTGTAACGCAATTTTTGCAAGGCCGCGACATCAATCGGCAACATCCTCTTAATTTGCGTTTCCACCGCCGTTGCGTTAGCGCGCTGATGGAAGCATACAAAAACATCGGAAATGTGTTTTTGGCGCAGAGCGGATTCCATACGCACAATGGCCTTTCCGGCCAAAGATGTTACCGTTTTAACCGAGTTAGAAGTCGCAAATCCGGCCAAAATCTTAAATCCGGCCTGTTCTGCCAACTGTGACAAACGTTTGCCGACAGTTATAAACATCGTATCCGCGAGCAAAATACGGTGTTCTTTCATATAATTTTTCACTACTTCGATAAGCTCGCGATTGAACCGCCCGACCATACCATTATCCGAACCGATCAATATGAACAAAGAGCGCTGATGCACTGTCGGCTTCACCGATAAGTTCGGTATGCCGTTATGAAGCGCTAACGCATGAAACGCGTCATGCAGATTACGCTGATATTTATCAAGCACGGAATTTGCCTGTTCATACTGCAAAATACTGACCGACGACAATGTCTTCATATTGTTGACAATCTCACGCAAGTCCTTCGTCGTTTTGATTTTGCGTTGCAAAGCTTCAATCGGCATATCATTCTCCGCTCTTTAACACGGCAGCAAACGCCTTTGTCATTTGTGATAATTCCTCATCGGTCAGTTTACGCCGGTCAAGCACGGCCTTTTCCAATTCGCCGAATTGTGTATGAAAGATTTTAAGCACTGTTTTTTGCGCATCAATTATTTGCATTGTGTCCATACCGTCAAACAATCCTGCATTTGTAGCCGCAAAAACGGCAATTTGTTCGGTTGCTGACAACAAATTGAATTGTCTTTGTTGCAAAATTTGCCGCACTGCCTGTCCGCGCACGATTCGCTGTTGAGTTTCCTTATCAAGCTGCGTTCCGAACTTTGTGAACGATTCCAACTCTTCAAATTGTGCATAAAACAATTTCAGCGGTCCGACTACCGATTTATAAGCCGGCAACTGGGCATCTCCGCCGACACGAGATACCGACTTACCGGTATCAATAGCCGGCATTAAACCTTTTTGAAACATCGGTGCGGAAAGATAAATCTGTCCGTCGGTAATTGAAATAATGTTGGTCGGAATATAAGCCGAAATATTGCCGGCTTCGGTGCATACAATCGGTAATGCGGTCAACGAGCCGCCACCTTTTTCGGCACTTAATTTTGTTGCACGTTCCAACAACCGCGAGTGAATATAAAAAATATCACCCGGAAAGGCCTCTCGCCCCGGCGGACGTCTGAGAAGCAGTGACATCTGACGATATGCCCGTGCGTGATTTGTTAAATCATCATACACCACAAGCACATCACGCCCGCGTTCCATAAAATATTCACCGATAGAAGTTGCCGCATACGGCGCAACAAATTGCATACCGGCTTCATCGTCAGCCGATGCCGACACCACAATAGTTTGTTCGGCAACACCGTATTTTTTCAAAGCATCAATGACATTGGCAACAGCCGAATTACGCTGGCCGACAGCACAATAAATACACACAACATCGGTGCCTTTTTGATTGATGATGGTATCAAGCGCGATTGCGGTTTTTCCGGTTTGCCGGTCACCCAAAATCAATTCACGTTGTCCGCGTCCAATCGGCGTAAACGCATCAACGGCCTTAATTCCCGTTTGCAACGGCGTGTCCACCGGTGCACGGTCCATAATAGGCACGGCTTCAACTTCTACCGGCCGCCGCTCGTTATAAGCATAAGCCCCTTTACCGTCAAGCACCTCGCCGAGCGGGTTAATCACGCGCCCAAACAAATTCTCACTGACCGGCACATCAAGCACACGCCCGGTGCGCATCACGCGGTCGCCTGCTTTAATTTTGTCGGGATTATCCAAAAACACCACCCCGACCGAATTGCGATTCAGCGTTTGCACCATACCTTGCACATTATGCTCAAACTGTAACAATTCGTCCATTTCGACATTTTCCAAACCGCTGACAATCGCCGTTCCGGCAGAAATTGACTGCACAATGCTTACTTCTTCTTTTTTGAGTTGCATTTTTGTATCATCAATAGTTTGAGCCACCGCCTCAAAAGTCCGTTCTGCTTTCATTATTTTTCACCCCTGTTTAACAGTTGCGCCACCGATTTATGCATATTTTGCCGAAATTCCTGCATATATCCGTTAAAATTCCACGCCACCAATTGTTCATCGGCAACAATTTGCACCCCGCAAATCAAATCAGCTTTTTCTTCATAAGCAAAGCCGGTTGTTTTCGAAAGTTTCCATTTTTGACGCAAAAATTCTTCAAGTTGCGTTTTTAATTTGTCATCAAGCGGAAATGCCGTCTGAATATCTATGTGCTGTTTAACCATAAATGCCTCTGCAAAAGTTTTTTGTTCCTTTGCCGACAATTCTTCGATTTTGCGCATCAGTTGAGAAACTGCTGCCGCATTTAAATCCGCATCGGCAATTTGTGCCAACGCCTTGCGTGCAAACTGTGTCCAATATTCCGCCGCGGCTTTTTGCATAGCTAAGTCAAAACTTTGTTGTTCGGCAACAATTCTATCACTGTATTGCTGACGTTTTTGCCGATATTCATCTTCCGCTTGCGCTTTTAATTCGGCAGCCAAAATTGCCGCATCATCACGCGCCTTTTCCAAAACGGATTGTTTTTCCGCTTCTAACTTATTTGCCTGCGCCAAACTCTTTTTTTCGGCCTCCTCGGCTTTTTTGCGCACATTTTCGGCATTATTGATTTCATCGACAATCAGCTTTTGCCGAGCTTCGACAGCTTTTAACACCGGCAAATACAAAAACTTGCGCAGCAAAAATAACAAAATCAGCAAATTCAAAATTTGCGCGATTAATGTCCATAAATCAATTTGCATCGTCCCTCACTTATCGGAATTATTGATTAATGGCATAATTCCAAAACGGATTCGCATAAAGTGCCAAAAAAGCAATAAGTAAGGCGTATAAAGCCGTTGTTTCAATCATAGCAAGCGTCACAAACATCGTTGAACGAATGCGTCCCGCTTCATCCGGCTGTTGAGCCATTGCAGTCAGCGCTGCCGCAGCCGCATTACCTTCTCCGAGTGCCGAGCCCAAACTGCCGATACCCATACAAATGCACGCACCAAAAATCGAAACAGCTCCTATAATTGCGTATGAATCCATTATTTTTCTCCTTTTTTAAATTATGTTAAATTTTCATCATTTTCCGCCTTCACGCTTGAAGTATAAACAAGCGCCAAAAGCGCAAAAATATATGCTTGAATCGAACCGGTCAAAAGTCCCAATGTCTGCATTGTCAGCGGTGCCACAAACGGAATAAACGCACTCAAAATACCGCCAAACATCACGCCGCTCAGCATATTGCCGAACAAACGCAATCCCATCGCAAATACCGAAAATACCTCGCTGAAAATATTCATCGGCAGCAGCAGCGGCGCCGGTTCGATAAATTTTTTCAAATACCCTTTAATGCCGGCGTTTTTAATCGAAAAATACGGAATGGCGATAAACACCGTCAGAGCAAGCGCCATTGTCGTGCTTAAAGATGCCGTCGGCGGACGAAACCACGGAATGAAGGTCAGCAAATTTGCCGTAAAAATAAAACAGAACAGCCCAAGTGCCATCTGGAAATAACCGTTTGCATTTGACCCACTGGTTTCTTTCGATTCTTTTTGCATCCACAGCACCAAAATTTCCAATACCGTTTGAATTTTAGACACTTCTTTTCCATAGCTGATACGTCGTGTGGCAAGCCAAGAAACAAGCGTAATCAGCGCAATCACAATCCACGAATTAAAAATCGTGACGTTTATCCCGAAACTGCCGAAATCAAGCAACTTAATCGCATCAAAACTTTCGAGTCCGATACCTTTATCCTGCCACGGTAAATCCAGCCAATGCGAAAAATCCGCCTTAAAGTTCATCTGTTGCGTTCTCCTCTGTTTTTGGCGTATCTTTCGATTGCGGTTCATCTTTGCTAAATTTGCCTTTTTCTTTCCAAATAATCGCCGCTTTAGTAAAGAAAAACGCCACGACATAAAGCAAAATGACGGCAACATTACGATGCCCGACAAGCACTAAAACACCGAAAAACAGTGCAATTCTGAACAGAGCCGTCAATCCGAACAAACGAAACTTATGACTGGTCTCACTCATTTTGTTGACAGTCCAACGCAAACAATAAAAATAAATCGCGCCGACAATCACACCGCACAACACAGCCGCGACCAAACGCCAATTTTCCGCTTGTTGCCACATCAGTTCCAACGACCCGTTACTCATTTTTCTTCTCCTTGTTTGATAACGTTCGATTTTGCTTCAAGTTGTTCATTTTTTTGATTTTCGATACTCACCCACATATACGCATTAAATGCTCCCCACACAAAGCCGACAAACAACAACGACAACCGCCACGAAAAGCGTTGCGGTAATATTTCGTCAAGATAGCCGCCAAGCCAAAGTCCGAGCAAAATCGGCGCAATGATAACCCCGCCGAGTGCAGCAATCATACCAAAGTGCGTATGCCACCGACGATAAGGACGACGTTTTATCAATTTTGCTTTGCGAATAAGCTCATCGCGCACCTGAGAATCCTGAACTTCTTCAAATTCCACCATCGTTGTCCCCTTTGTTTAATCGGCCGAATCCACGCATTATCCCGAGTTCGAGCCGAGCCATTGCGCTGTTTAATTCTTTGCGTTTTTCGTCATTCTGCTTAAAATCGCGGTTAATAACTTCGCTTAATTCATCAAGTGTTTCTCCCGTAACGGCATCTTGCACCGTTATGGTCACGAGTTCGCCCTTTTTAACCACAATTCCGTGATGGCACGCCACATATTTTTCAACGTCGTTGTCATCGGTATATACCACAATATTAGCCCGCATAGCCGCTGCAAAATCAACGTGTTTCGGCAACAACGTATAATAACCGTTCAAGGTTTCGATTGTTACCTTTTTGATTTTGCTGTTGAGTGCCGTCCCGAGCGGCGTGAACACGGTCAGTTTCATAGCTTAGGCACTCTCTTTCAAAGCTGACTCGTATGCGGCCTTTTTGTCTTTTGTTTTTTCGATAACTTCATCAATATCGCCGACCATAAAGAAATCGTTTTCAGACAGATAATTAAACTCGCCGGATAAAATGCGCTCGCATCCTTCAATTGTTTTTTCCAAATCGACCGAACGCCCTTCCATACCCGTAAATTGGAATGTGGTATAAAACGGTTGCGTCAAAAAGCGTTCCAACTTGCGTGCCGTAAGCACTGTTTGCTGGTCGCGTTCCGGCAACTCATCAAAACCGAGCATTGCGATAATATCTTTAAGTTCTTCGTATTCCGCCAAACATCTGCGCACCGCAACCGCAACCCGATAGTGTCTTTCGCCGACAATTTGCGGCACCAACATATTTGATGCCGAAGAAAGCGGGTCCACCGCCGGATACAAGCCCTGCGCCGCCCGTGCGCGTGAAAGCACAATGCTTGACGAAAGGTGTGCAAACGTATGCACGGCCGACGGGTCGGTAAAATCATCTGCCGGCACATACACTGCCTGAATCGACGTAATCGCCGCATTATCGGTTGAAGCAATCCGTTCTTCAATATCGGCAATATCCGTGCCGAGCGACGGTTGATACCCTACACGCGACGGAATTTGTCCGAGCAACACCGAAACTTCGGAGCCGGCTTGCACAAAGCGGAAAATATTATCGACAAGCAACAACACATCTTTTTTTTCTTTGTCGCGAAAATATTCCGCCATTGTCAACCCCGTCAGCGGCACTCTGAAACGCACGCCCGGTGCCTCATTCATTTGTCCGAACACCATCACGGTTTTATCCAATACGCCGGCGTCTTTCATTTCCCGATATAGCTGCTCGCCCTCACGCGAACGCTCGCCGACACCGCAAAAGATACTTGCGCCCTCATAACGTCCGACCATATTGTTAATCAGTTCGGTAATCAACACCGTTTTGCCGACACCTGCTCCGCCGAAAAGACCTGCTTTACCGCCGCGTTCCATCGGTGCCAGCAAATCTATCGCTTTAATACCGGAAATAAATATCTCGGACGATGCCTTGCGTTCGTGGAGCGGCAACGGTTTAGCGTGTATAGACCGTGTAGGCGCGTTTTTAAGCGCTTCGCCTTTATCTATCGGCTGTCCGAACACATTAAACATTCGCCCCAAAACCGTATTTCCGACCGGAACTTCAATCGGGTGTCCGCTGTCTATGACTGCGCTGTGCCGTGCCAACCCCTGCGTTGGCCCCATAACCAGTGCGCGCACTGTCTTAGTATCGATATAACCCTGAACTTCTGCCGTTAAATTACCGATTTTTAAAGCATTATTGACTTCCGGAAGCTTTTCTTCAAACACAACTTCCGCCACTCCGCCGTTGATAGCCGACACATATCCGATATTTTTCTTTTCTGCCATACTTTCTCCGTTTTTTGTTTTATAAGTAATAGCTTAAACACTCATTTCCACTCTTAACCAAAAGAATATATGTTTTCAGTTAACTTTATCTTAAAAAAAAGAAAATTCACACCCCTTAAAGCTGTGCCAAAATCGCCTCGATAATCGGCTTATCCGCCGGCGCAAAATCATATTGCGGCAAATCCTGCAGCTTTATCCATTTGTATTGTTCGTGTTCCAACACCACCGGCACATCGCGGCTTTTGCAACTTGCCCAATAAGCGTGCAAAACAATCGTGCCGAAATCATAGTCATAACTTGAGTCCGCAAAATGCTTGCCAACCTCGATTTCAAGCTGCATTTCTTCCATCATTTCGCGTTTAAGGCATTCTTCAAGCGTTTCGCCCTGCTCCAATTTTCCGCCCGGAAATTCCCATTTATATTCCAAACTCTTACCGTGTTTGCGTTGTCCGATTAAGAGCAAGCCGTCACACATAATTAAACCGGCGGCAACATCGCGTTTTGATTTCGGTTCAGATAATTTTTCAGCAGTATTCATTTGTTTTCTCCTCATTTATAAACCTTATTAGCATATTGCCGACCGGTTTTCAATACTTATATCGGGCTTGGTCACAACATAAAAAAAGGAGTATGAAATGAAAAAAATTTTAACGGCCGCCGTCATTTGTTTTTTTGCCGTATGCGGCAATGCGTTTGCCGGCGATTCGCATTATCAAAACACACCGGAATATAAGCAACTTGACGCACAAATGCGCACACACTTACAAGAATGCCTGAAAAACGAGCAAATGACCACCAAACAATGTATTAAAGACACGAAAAAAACTTTCAAAGAGCAAAAAAAGGCACTCAAAAAGTCAATGCATTGATTTAATACATTACTTTGCTCAAATACAAACCGCACGCCGGCGCACTGATGCCGGCTTTGGTGCGGTCGCACGCTTCTAAAATGCGCTTAATATCTTCCGGCTTCAACTTGCCGCAACCGACCTGCATCAAGGTTCCGACCATATTACGCACCTGATGATAAATAAACGAACGCGCCTCGACCGTGAACACGATTTCATCGCCGATTCGCTCAATATCCAACTTATCCAATGTTTTGAGCGGCGATTTTGCCTGACACCCCGAACCGCGAAACGAGCTGAAATCGTGGTGCCCGAGCAAATATTGCGCTCCCTGCCGCATTTTTTCAACATCTAAAGGATAAGTAACGTGCCACACGCGATTAACAAGCAGCGGACTATTGCCGCGTCGATTTAAAATCCGATAAACATAACCGCGCCCTTTGGCTGAAAAACGCGCGTGAAAATCATCTCCGACTTTTTCTGTTTTAATCACGCAAACCGGTGCTTGCAACGCACGCAACAGTGCGTTTAAACTCTCTTGCATTTTGTATTCGCTCAAGTCCAAATCTATATCAAAATGTGCCACTTGCGCCAACGCATGCACACCGGCATCGGTTCTGCCGGCGGCGAACACCTCGGTTGTTTGATGCGAAAACCCCTCCACCGCGCGCTCTAAAAATTCCTGAACGCTCGCGCCGTCTTTTTGCTTTTGCCATCCGACCAAGTTTGTGCCGTCATATTCCACCGTAATTTTGTAACGCATTTTTTCCTCTTTTGTTGCGGTGATTATAGCGCAAGAGTTTTCCGCGTCAATAAAATTAAGCATTTACTTTTATCGTAATCGTCGCTATATTTACGGCAACATCATTAAAGGAGAATAAAAATGCACAACACGCGTAATGTGACTCAAGATTTAATTTGGCTCGGCGCCAATGACCGCCGTTTGGCTTTGTTTGAAAACGTTTATCCTATTCCGAACGGCATTTCTTATAATTCATATTTGTTGCTTGACGACAAAACCGTTCTGTTTGACACGGTCGATTCGGCGGTTCGCCATCAGTTTTTTGAAAATCTGCGATTTGCGTTAAACGGACGCGCGCTTGATTATATTGTGATTCATCACATGGAGCCGGACCATTGTTCCGAATTGGCGGCGCTTTTGCAGCAACATCCGGAAACTACCGTTGTTTGCAACGCCCAAACAAAAAAAATGATTGAGCAATTTTTTGAACTTAATTTGCCGGCGGAAAAATATCTGCTGATAAAAGAAGGCGATTCGCTTTGCACCGGCAAACATACGTTGCAATTTGTTGCCGCCCCGATGGTGCATTGGCCGGAAGTTATGATGACTTATGACGCAACCGCCAAAATTTTGTTTTCGGCCGATGCTTTCGGCACATTCGGCGCACTAAACGGCAACATTTTTGCCGATGAAGTGCCGTTTGAGCGCGAATATCTGGACGAAGCACGCCGCTATTATACCAACATTGTCGGCAAATACGGGCAACAAGTGCAAAATGTGCTGAAAAAAGCCGCAACGCTCGATATTGCGATGATTTGTCCGTTGCACGGCTTTATTTGGCGGCAAAATCTGAACTTTATTCTCGAAAAATACACCAAATGGGCAACCTATGAGCCGGAAGAAAAAGCGGTTATGATTGCTTACGGCTCGATTTACGGCAATACCGCCAACGCCGCCGAGATTTTGGCGACCAAATTAGCAGAAAAAGGCGTGAAAAACATTCGGCTTTATGATGTTTCGGTCACACATCCGTCATACATCATCAGCGACGCTTTTCGTTGCGCGGCTTTGGTGTTTGCGGCCCCGACTTACAACGGCGGTATTTTCGTAAATATGGATAATTTGTTGCGCGAACTGACGGCACATAACTTGCAAAACCGCACGATAGCCCTCTTGGATAACGGCACTTGGGCAGCTATGGCAGGCAAACAAATGGCGGAAGAAATCGCCAAATGGAAAAATTGCACTGTTTTGGAACCAACCGTATCGCTCAAATCGACACTCAAAGCCGAACAAATCGAGGCACTCGATACGCTTGCCGCCACATTGTGTCAAACACTGTAATTAAACACGAATATTTAAAACAAAACGCTCAATTAAAGCAAAACAAAAAGCGTCCGAGTTTGCCTCTCAAGGGAAAACTCGGACGCTTCGTTCATTCTGCATTGCTTGATACGCTTATCTGCGAACCAATGCAGGACGATTCTGTGTGTTGAAGGTCTGTGCCACCACCTTATCGGCTGAAGCCGTTACGGTTATCTGAGCCACATCCTTAGCCGTGGTTATCTGAGCCGCCTCCTTAGCCGTGGTTACCTGAGCTACCTCGGTCTTGGCGGGAACAGTGGCATACGGCACCGCAGTTGTTAACTCGACGTCACGAGGCACTGTTCTGAAGTGCTGCAACGTCTTGGTCTCTCCATCCACCAGCCAGCGCTCGACGTGCTGCCCTTTGAGGACTTTGAGCCACTCGTCGTTGGTTGATTTATAGACTGTCTTGTCGGACAAGTAGACCTCGGCGAGGTCTTTCTCCTCATCCAGTCCGACAGAATCTACAGCCAAGACGGCATAACTGACGTTGGCACGATGGGCGACCGTAATCATACTGCCCTTCTCGCCGTTGTAGGTGACGAGAACGTATGATGCCATATCCTTTTTAACCCGCTTATATAAATACGGATTAACCGGCAAAACCAAATCGCCGACACGAACAACAAATTCCTTGCCGTTCTTTTCTACCGAAGTTAATCCATAAACCTGCTGCCCCATAGCGTTCAGAGCAACAAAAACAACACACACGAGAGAAAGAATCGCTTTCCTCATATTAAAAACGCAGGCCAGCTCCCAAAATATCCGCACATACAATCTGCTCTTACACAACCCCTGACAACGCACTCCTCGACCGCTACTATACTTCTACGGGAGATATTGAGTGAATTAATCAGATGTTTGTAAAAACGGATTCAGCGTATGATAAGATAAATCAGGCCCCTCCTACTAACTATATTGAAAACATTTTTTCTTGAAAATGTTCTTAAGAATATAGCGATGAGAAAAACAGATTTCCTCCACGAATAATTTAATAATCCGTAAGCTATAATAATTTTTTAAGAACATTTACATATTAACACAAAGTTTTTCACTTGGCAATATAATTTTTGTCAAAAATTATCAGAAAATTAAAAAAAATCAGAATCAGACAATGCTTTTTGCATTTTTAGCAGCCGACAACATTGTCATATCGCTCTTGTTTGGTGCTCGTGTTTCCATCAAAATCTTGTGAATCGCCGGTATATTCTCAATTTGTTTAACATCGCGTCCGTAAGCATCTTTTAAGTCTGTGCGTGCACCGTTTTTGAGCAAAAACTCTATCATCGCCATATCATATTTTTTCTGAATCGTTGAATCGCTATGCACATCTTTACCGCTCACAACATCGGCAAGCGGTGTCGGCCCCGGATATGTTTTTTCATACTTGTTATATAATTTAAAACTTTCGCCGACGTGGTCGTTAATATCTGCCCCGTGTTTTAATTCGATTTCTGCCAAATTAACGTGCCCCGAACGCACGGCATACCGAAAAGACGACTCCAAATTAAAATCAGCCGGACGGTTGACAGAAACACCGTTTGAGAGCAAATAATCAAGCATTTCCGAATTATTATAATCAATCGCATAAAATGCAGGGTCTTTACCGTGAACATCATTCACATTGATATATTTTTTACAACCGTTTTCAACCAATGCTTTAACAACATCCGTCCGATTTTGCTCGGCGGCATAATGCAACAAACTGCGCTCGTTATCCATATCAAACGTATTAACGTCAGCACCGCGCGCTACCAAATCGGTAATTTTTTGCGCAGCGTTTTCATCGGGATTTTTAACGGCATTAATCAGTTCTTTAGTCAGCGCCTTAACCCGCTGACGTTCGGCTTTTTGAGCTCTTCTGTCTTCCACCGCCTTTTTAACACCGATAACCGCTTGTTTAACACGTTTTTTTATGGAATCTGCCATATATTATTCTCCATTCGTTCAAGTAGAGAGAATTATACGCTGATTTGCAACTTTTGTCAACAAATGAATCCGATTTAATTTTATGCCGATTCCGCGCAATTTACAATGTGTTTAATATCACTGTCGGCAAAATAAAACGGACACAAAATAATCCTTTTAATCAACGGATTGTTTGCGCGCGCAACATAAAAATGATAGTCACGCGCCAACAAAGTCGATTGCTTAACAAACGCATCGGCGTTCAACCCGAAAGCCGCCGCAAAATATTCCAAATAACCGGTACCGAAACAAAAAATCGTTTTCGGCTTATTATTTTTTTTGAGCAAGGCGGAAAAAAGCTCGCGCCGTGCCGGTATAACTGCTCTTTGATATTCGGCAAATGAGGCAAAACCGGTCTGTTGCGCCGCCGCATCATTTTGCCAATTATCCTTTTCACCGTTATTCAAAAACGAAAGCGGAAACAGATTCAGTTTAAAAGAGTTTGAATTTTCGGCAAAGATATTTTTGTCATGCGCTCTGTGCGGCAATAATTTTTGGTAAATATCGTTCAATCGGTTTTCAAAAGCCCACGAACCTTTCGTAATATCAACATTTGTAGAATATGGCTTTCCCTCTTGCTTCTGCCATTTTTCAAAACTTTCCGCAAAATCTTCACGCGCCGACCATTCCATACCGACAAACCAATATTCCGCCTCTTCGTCACCGCCGTCGATACCGGCATACGGTGACGCGGCATATTGCAAAAAACGTTGTTGTTTTTCAGTTGATTTATCCACTTATTTACCGTCGAATTGTTTGAATTTATCTGTCATTTCCGCCGGAATCCGTGTCGGGCGATGCGTTGCCACATTCATATAAACCACCTTGACTTCAACAGTTGCCAACACTTCTTCGCCACGCAAAATTTCTTGTGCAATCGTTGCACTTGCCGAGCCACACTCCAACACTTTGCACGTCACAATCAGCGCATCGTCCAAAACAGCCGAGCGCAAATATTCGATATGGCAAGAGCGCACCACAAAACCGGTTTGATTTTGCTCCAAATCCTTTTGTTGACACACTGCAAGCGCCCGCAAAAACTCGGTGCGCGCCCGCTCAGCAAATTTCAGATAATTCGCATAATACACAATCCCGCCGGCATCCGTATCTTCATAATACACCCGCACCGGAAACGCAAATATTTTACCGATAATTTCGCCTTTTGCCGGCAACACATTGAACTCAGTCATCAACTTCCCCCGTCAATAAATCATACTGCTTACTCGGTTTTTGCGGTATTTTAATCCCCAAATACTTATAACCGAGCTGAGAAATCACACGTCCGCGCGGTGTGCGTTGCAAAAAGCCGAGTTTAAGCAAAAACGGCTCAACAACTTCCTCAATCGTATCCCGTTCTTCCGAAAGTGCCGCCGCCAATGTATCGGCACCGACCGGCCCGCCACCGTAATTATTGACAATGCAATTAAGGTAACGACGGTCAAAATTATCTAACCCGAAGTCGTCCACATCAAGCCGCCGCAAAGCCATATCAGAAATTTTTTCATCAATGATTTTTTTATCCGAAACCGCACCAAAGTCACGCACACGACGCAACAGCCGTCCGGCGATTCGCGGTGTTCCGCGAGAACGTTTGGCAATCTCCATCGCTCCGCCGTCCGAAATCTCGATATTGAGCAAATTTGCTCCGCGTTGCACGATTTTTTTCAAATCCTCGTGACTGTAAAAATCAAGCCGCAAAGGAATCCCAAAACGCTCACGCAACGGTGTTGAAAGCAAACCGGAGCGCGTGGTCGCACCAACCAACGTGAACGGTTGCAAATCGATTCGCACCGAGCGTGCCGACGGACCTTCGCCGATAATCAAATCAAGCTGAAAATCCTCCATTGCCGAATAAAGAACTTCCTCAATAGCCGGATTCAAACGATGAATTTCATCAATAAACAACACATCGTTGCGTTCCAAATTCGTTAGGATTGCCGCTAAATCACCCGATTTTGAAATCATCGGCGCGGAAGTGGCTCTGAAATTTACACCAAGTTCTTTGGCCACAATTGATGATAATGTTGTTTTACCGAGTCCCGGAGGGCCGAACAACAAAACGTGGTCAAGCGCTTCGCCACGCTGTTTTGCCGCTTCGATAAACACTTTCAGATTATCGCAGACTTCGCGTTGTCCGACAAAATCTTTAAGCGATGCCGGACGCAAACTCACCGGATTATTACCGACCTGTGCATCTTCCGGCTGTGCTTGCGGGCTGACAATTCTGGCATCTTCTTTCATAATTACATATCCTTATTGACAAATTCTTTAAGCGCCAAGCGAATCAATGTTGCAATATTTGCCTCCGGATTTTCCGCCACAACCTTACTTGCCGCGCGATACGCCTCCAACCGCTGATAGCCGAGGTTAATCAAAGCAGATGTCACGTCTTCATTTTTGCCGTAATCGGCATCGCTTGCCGGCAATTCTTTAAGTTCAACCGGCGCGTTTTCTTTAGCAACCGACATCGGTTGACTGTTACTGACCGCGACCGGCACCGTCACGATTTTATCTTTAAGTTCGGTCACAATGCGCGCCGCCAATTTTGGTCCGACACCGGAAGCACGACAAAAAGACGCTTTATCTTGTGCGCTGATGGCTTGTGAAAGTTGTGTCGGAGTTAGAACAGACAGAATGCTCAGACAAACTTTGGCTCCCACACCTTGCACTTTGGTCAGCGTGTTAAACCACTCTTTTTCCCACACATCGGCAAACCCGAACAACGAAATATCATCCTCGCGCACGGTCATAATCGTCAACAACGTCGTTTCCGTTCCCACATTGAGCTTACCGAGTGTTTTTGCCGACGCTGCCACCTGATAGCCGACACCGTTGACATCAATAATGCACGAATCTTCACCGATTGTATCTATAATTCCGCGTAACTTTGCAATCATTCTTTTATCCTTTGCTGCTTTTTAAGCTACACGAAACACATATTTGATGCAAGTATTTTGTTGCGTTTCTGCAAAGCAAATGTGCCATAAGAAAAATCCCCTTTGCATCTTTTGACACAAAGGGAATTTGTTGTTACTTTCGACGCTGGATTCCGATGATACCGAGGAAAATCGCGCAGATAAACGGCACTAAATAGAACCAATAACTGCCGATACCGGAAAAACCACCGTTTGCTGTTACGGACAAGGACAAAATCATTGTTCCGAGAATCACAAACAGCATAATCAACCACCCCATAACAATATTATGAAGTTTCTGTCGCTCGCTTTGACGATAAGCTTGTTCGGCGGAAGAAAGACGCAATTTCCAATCATTCTGACGCCACCACGGATTTTTCTTCTTCCAGTTCAAGTCATACCTTAAGGTCAACAGTGTCAGAAAAATGGCGGCACTGATAAACGAATAGATAATAATTTTCATTTCTTCCATAATAATACTGTATTAAGTTCATAATTATTGTTTTATGAACTTAATGTAGTGTAATCGAACTGATTTTACAAGTTTTATTTCGCACCGTGCGGCAAACGGCCGGCGTGTCCGCCATATCCCATACCGACCTTGCGCCCGATGCTCATAATTTTGGCACCGATACAGGTTTTACAATGAAGCGGTGTGTCATCTACGCAGATTTTGCCCGGATACAACTCATAGAGCTTGCGATATTCACCTTCCGTCACATTAGGCATCACCACGTTTGCACCGCTTTGCAACGCCAAAATTCGCCCGCGCGGATGCAAACTTTCCATCGCCGTTGTCGCCGGAATATTGATATCCGGCATCAACAAGCGCATTATCGCCATAGTGCGCCGTGCCAAGTCAAGCGTGCCGCCTTTTGCATCTTTGAGCGGCGTCTGTGCGTGCGGAATAAACGGCCCGATACCGGCCATATCCACACCGATTTCCTTTAAATACAGCAAATCGTCGGCAATTGATTCGATTGACTGCTCCGGCAACCCGACCATAATCCCCGAACCGAGCTCGTAACCGATTTCTTTGAGTGCCATCAGGCATTCGTGCCGATTTTGCCAGCTCATATTTGGGTCAAGCCGATGATAGAGGTCTTTATCTGTTGTTTCAATGCGGATTAAATACCGGTCGGCACCGGCATCAAACCACACCTTATAATCCTCATACGGGCGTTCGCCGACCGAAAGCGTTATTGCCACGTCAAACTTCTTTATTTGCTCAATAATGCGGCACATTCGCTCGCGTGAAAACCACACATCTTCCCCCGACTGCATCACAATCGTCTTAAAGCCCATTTCAGCCGCCTTGCGTGCCGTATCTATCAGTTCTTCTTCATTCATCCGATAGCGTTTAAGCTGCGAATTATCACGCCGAATCCCGCAATACATACAGTTGTTGCGACAAATGTTTGAAAACTCGATAAGTCCGCGCAAATGCACCTCGTCGCCGACATACTGCCGCCGCACCTCATCAGCCTGCCTAAACAAATCGTCTTGATTTTGTTCATCTGACAACAAACGGATAATTTCTGCTCTTTTCAGTTCCATACGCTTAAAATTTAATATTTAGTGTTCAATAGAATAATCACACAATTGTTTCTTTGTATTGCGTGTATACCATATCTCTTCCGCAATGTCAAGTATTGGCGCGTTTGCCGTATTCAATCAGCCGATGACGCACCAAACCGCGGAGCGAAACTTCCGGTCGTGCCCCGTAGTGCGTAATTACTTCCGCCGCGGTGATTCCGCCAATGGTGGCGCAAGTGCCTAAACTGCGCCCGCGGCTCAAACCGAATAAAAATCCGGCGGCATATAAATCACCGGCACCGGTTGAATCAACCACATTTTCGATTTTTTCAGCCTCCACAAAAATCTTTTCTCGCCCGTGAACAACAACCGAACCGCGACTGTCGCGCGTTATAGCTGCAATATTAACCAATGGCTTAATTGCATCAAGTGCTGTTTCCAAATCCTCTGTTTCAAACAAAAGTTTCAATTCTTCTTCATTGGCAAATAAAATATCGATATGGTCGGTAATCATTTTGAGCATACTCTCACGATGCTTTTGAATACACGATTTTGCTGAAACGCTGAACGCAATTTCTCGCCCGTGTTTATGTGCCAATTCGCACGCTTTAAGCATTGCTTGTTGCTCACTCGGTTCATCCCACAAATAACCCTCTAAGAACAAAAACTTCGATTCGCTGATGGTTTTTTCGTCAATATCGGATTCGGTTAATTTACGCGCCGCCCCCAAATAGGTGAACATAGAACGCTCGGCATCAGGTGTTACCAAAACCACACTGCGACCGGTCGCCGGTCCTTCGGTCAACGGCGGCGTAAAAAAGTCAATACCGGCCATTGCAATATTGCGCTGAAACAGTTGCCCCAACTCGTCATCGTGTACTTTACCGATATAAGCACAATCGGCACCGAGCGATGCCATACCGGAAACAGTGTTTGCCGCAGAACCGCCCGAAACCTGTAATTCCGGTATAACGTCCGCATATATTTTGCCGGCTTCAAGCGCCTCAACCAATGTCATTGAGCCCTTGTCCAAACCGCGTTCAATCAAAAATGTATCGCCAACTTTTGCCAACACATCGACAATCGCATTACCGATACCGACCACATCATAAACCGTTTCCGTCATAATCCCTCCCTCAAATATGCAAAACCAAACCGATAACCGCCGATGCCGCAATAAAATAAATCGGACTTTTTTTAAGCAAGCGCATAGCCGCAAGCAATCCGAGCATAACCGCTAACGACTTATAATCGGTAATTGTTTCTTTAGCTATACCCCATCCGGCGAATAAAATCAAGCTTAAAACCGCCGGACGAATACCGGCAAGAACTTTATCGAGACGCGAATTATTTTGCCATTTTGCAAGTGCGCGCGCTATCAGATAAACCACAATCATCGAGGGCAGAACTTCGCTCAATGTTGCCGCCAATGCACCTCCCAAGCCGGCAACCTTAAAACCGACGTATGTTGCCATATTGATTCCGACCGGCCCCGGTGTTGACTGTGAAACGGCAATCATATCCGCCAATTCAGTCGTAGAAAACCAACCGTATTTTTCTGACAAATCAAACAAAAACGGCACCGTCACCAAACCGCCGCCGACGGCAAACAATCCGATTTTGAAAAATTCGTAACACAGAAGCGCATATATCATTTTTTGCTCCTCCGCCAGTCAGGGATAAGCGATGCCGCAGCCGCTAAAATCACCACCGCAATCGCCGACAGATTAAAGCACCACAAAAGCACAGCCGCCGCGGCAAAAACAATATAGCCGCGCGCATTTTTAACGCCCTTTTGCCACATATTCCAGACCGTATTGATAATCAGTGCAATCACACAAATACGGATTCCGTCAAACGCCTGTTGCACATACGGATTATCCATATATTGCCGCAAGAGCGCCGCCACCAAAACAATAATGATAAGCGACGGCGAAATCACCCCGAGCGTCGCACTGATAAGTCCGCCGATTTTACGCAGTTTATAACCGATAAACGATGCGGCATTCACGGCAATTATACCCGGTGTGCATTGTCCGATGGAGTAGTAATTCAGCAATTCCTCCTCGGTTATCCATTTTTGCTTTTCAACCGCCTCTTTTTGCAAAATCGGCAACATAGCATAACCGCCGCCAAACGTGAACAGCCCCATTTTAAAAAACAGTGTATATAATTTCCAAAGACTGACCATTTTCCCTCTCTTTCGCATTTATATATGTATTTTGTGCCGCTTTCAAGCACTTATTAACACAAAACATCTTGACAAAATTTTCGATATAGCATAACATAACTCTACAATTACAAATCATTTATATATCGCGTATGGAAAAAATTACAAATTTGTTGCGAAAGGATGTTAAAATACAAACTTCGCACCTTTGGATGGTTGGCCTCGGCACAGTCATCGGTCTCGGGTTTTTCGTCAATTGCGCCATTGCGCCGTTTGTCGAAGTTTGCACACCGATAGAGAGTAAAGAACTGATTTGGGCGGCATTTATCATCTCAGGTCTTGCTTCTTTGCGCGAGATTGTGTTGATGCGGTTCAAGTATCTTCCCGACTTAAAACCGATGACCAAAAAGCAACAGGAAACCGCAGAAGAAATTCTTAAAGAACGAATCTGGGTGCCCTGTGTCGGCTGGTGCCTCGTCATTGGTTACGCCGTTAATATGCTGGTTATTCCCTTTGCGAACTTTCGTCCGGTTGAGTGGAATTTCTTGCACGGCGCAACGGCTCTTTTCTTGTTTATTTCGGGTGCACGCGAAACCGGTGTCTACTGGCAGCAGAACGAAAAACGTTCTAAAAGCGCTCCCCAACCGACTAAGGAATAAGCTCTGAAACGGAGTTCCGCTCTTTCTTTTTGAGAGGGTGGAACTTCATTTGAAAAAAATCACTAAAATTATAAAAAATTGCAAATTATGGTGTTATACACTCTTATGATGGAAACAGCCATCGGACAGCTGGTTGTCTTTATCGGTTGTGTTATGGGTCTGTTTGCCGCACTCGATTCCGATTGGAAAGATGCGCTGAAGCTTGACTTGTTGTCATACAACACCTACCAAGCTCAAATTATAAATAGAGTTCTGTTCACAGTAGGTGTAATTCTCTGCCTATTTGTAGATTTTCCGAACCGAGCGGATTGGACGGGGAAAGCATTTAATTTTATATTGTTTCCCGCAATCGGACTTATGATGTTCGGCATAACTTGGGCACTGACCTATAATGCTCTGCGATGTTTCATTTGGGTTATTCATTGGTGGTTTCGAAAATAACAATGAAACTCAAAAATGAAGTATGTATATGAAAAAACGACCGTTCTTATTTTTAAGAGCGGTCTTTTTCTTTCTCATATTGTGCCTTATTTCTTCAATTTATCGTGCGCCTTTTCCATATAACACCTTTCTATACACATAGTATAGAATATTTTTGCCAATACGTTAAGTTATTAAACTTCACAAATTTAAAATAAAGCCAAATAAAAAAAGCCGCATTGTGCGGCCTAAAATCATACTATGCGTCTTTATGGCGGAACGTTATGCGCCCTTTAGTCAAATCATACGGCGTCATTTCAATATCCACCTTATCGCCGACCATCACGCGAATACGGAACTTACGCATTTTACCGGCTGTATGCGCCAAAATTTCCACCCCGTTTTCAAGCTTGACGCGAAACATGGCGTTCGGTAATTTTTCGACGACTTCGCCGGTCAATTCAATCAATTCTTCTTTGCTCATAAAAACCTCAAACAAGTTATAACTTGGCTATGGTATAAACGCATAAAACGGATTTTGCAAGCAATTTTTGAAAATTTTACGCAAAATCGCCCTCAGAACCGTTTGACAACCGGCATTTTGCGTGCTAATTTAATTGTGCAACGGGTAAATCCCCGGTGTGATGTTCGAAAGCATCTATAGGTTTCATAGATAGTTAAGCTAACTTAACTTCTAAGTGTAAAAAACTACTTTCTTGCTTTGGCAGGAAGGTAGGAAATAAGGCGTCTGTATGGCGCTGAATACCTGCACTATACCTGTTATAGCTTTCGACTTCCTGCTATCTTTTTTAAGATAGCTTTTTTATTTGCAACACTTAAAAAGGGAGAAGAAAAAAATGAAAAAACATTATATCCGCGCCGTCGGTGACTTGGTGCAAATAAAAGAAACCGTTGAAAACGAATATTTTATCCCTTACCAAGACAGTATGATTATGCTTTCGCTGAACTATCTGACCGAAAAACAAAAACTCAATGTTTTACGCCATATTATCACTCTGACCGATGGTAAAATACTTGATTCGGTCCCGATGCAACTGCCGTCCGCCACCGAAGAAAAAAAATACTTGGCAAAATGCACAGAATACGGCAAATGGCGCACCGAAGATGCGCCATCAAAGTTTTACAAAATCGATTCTTTTTAATTTTGTTACTCTTTAATAACCATTGCCGTCAATTCTGCTTCAGACACCACTTGGTCATCAACTTTTGACACGCCCTTAAACACAAAGATATTGCGATGAGCTTTAACCTTTTCAAGATGCATTTTAAGTTGGTCTCCCGGCCGAACCGGCTTACGAAACTTTACACCGTCAACCGACATAAACAACACACCGCATTTTTGAGTTTCATAATTGCCTTCTGCCGCCATCACAATACAACCGGCCGCTTGAGCCATTGCCTCAATCTGCAACACCCCCGGCATAATCGGATTGCCCGGAAAATGTCCCTGAAAGAACAATTCGTTCATTGTCAGATTTTTAATACCGATACCCTTTTCACCCGGTTCTTCCACAATCAATCTATCCACCAACAAAAACGGATAGCGATGCGGTAACATTTTCATAATTTCATCAATATTATAAATTTTTTCTTCAGCCATTTTATCCTCTATTTTTTAGAATTTTTTTGTAAAAACGAAACTTGGCGCATAAAATCCTTAAACGGCACGCACGGTGACCCCATAACCACCGCGCCCGCTTCAATATCACGCATTGCACCGGATTGTGCCGCAACTTGCGCGCCGCTGCCGATATTCAAGTGGTCCGCCAAACCGACTTGACCGCCTAAAACAACATAATCTCCGAGCGTGCAGCTACCGGCAATTCCGACCTGTGAAACAATCACACAACCGCGTCCGAGCTTATCATTGTGCGCAATCTGCACCAAATTATCAATACGCGTGCCGTCCCCGATAACCGTATCATCAAGCGCACCGCGGTCAATACAAGTGTTGGCACCGATTTCGACATCGTTACCGATAATCACGCGCCCGAGTTGCGCAATGCGATGATGTTGACCGTTTATCATTTGAAAACCGAAACCGTCTTGCCCGATACGCGCACCGGTATAAATGTAGCAATTATTGCCGATAATGCTGTATGCTATTGAGGCATTGTTACCGATTCGACAGTTGTTGCCGATTTTACAACCTTGCGCAATCACGACATTCGGCTCAATAACACAATCGTTGCCGATTTCGACATTTTCGCCGATTACCGCGTTGGCGCCGATACTGCAACCTGAGCCGATTTTGGCACTTGAAGCGATTTTGGCACTTGCATCAATAGCCGGTTTTGCTTTTTTTTCGGCATACATAAATTCATTGAGTTTGATAAACGCAATTTTCGGATTGTCGCAAACCAAAACTGCAACTCCTTCCGGCACAAATTGTTTTAAATCCTCGGTCGTAACGCAGACCTTTGCTTTCATTTCTGCGGCCTTTTCCTTCTCTTTGCGGTCATAGAAAAAACACACATCATCGGCGCCGGCAGAGGTCATTGTCGCAATATCGGCTATTTTTTCATCTGCCTTGACCGTGTCTGTTAAGACGGCAGATGTGACCTCTGCTATTTGTGCCAAGGTCACGTTTTCTTTCACATCATAAAAATGTTTATCTACCATATTTTTTCCCTTATAAGTTGGTACCGAAGTTCAGACGGAACACTTCTTTTCCATCATAATCCGCCTTAACAATCGGGAAACCGAAGTCAAGGTTAACACGTCCCATCGGAGAGAACCAGTCAAAACCGAAACCGATGGACTGTCTGACCAAACCGGTATAAGCAATTTTGTTTTCATCAAATTTATCCGGTTTGCCGATTGTGCCGACATCCCAGAAAGTGCGGCCTTTGACACCGAGTTCATCCAACCCGATTGGGAAGGTCAACTCGGCACCGGAAGTCACAATCCAGTTACCACCCAAGGCGTCGCCTGTTCTGAGGTCACGCGCGCCGATACCGGCAGATTCGAAACCGCGCATATTCGCACCGCCCAAGTAGTAGCGGTCAGACATTCTGACATCTTTTCCGCCGTAACCCGCAACGTAACCGCCGTTGGCAAAGAATCTGAATGTATAGTGGTCAAACACCGTATAAAATTTAGAAATCTTTGCATCAACTTTGTTATATTTTGTATCACCGCCTAAACCGGAAATATCGTGTCCGAACGAAAGATAGTAACCTTCTCTCGGATTCACCGAGCTATCACGACGGTCGTAGATAAATGTTTCGCCAACAGACGAAGTCACGGCCTTTCCTTCCTCGGCTTTCACAAATTCAGAAGCATTATCTTTAACATTTTTAATATCGTTTTCGCTCAAATTATAGCGCATAAAGTGATAAAATCTGTCTGTGTATTTCCACCCCAAACGTGTGCGTCCGCCGATGGTGCGTGTGTCGTATGATGCCTCCTCTTCATAGTCCTGATCGTCCAAGAACAAATCAATACCGGCACTCAAACGACGTCCCAAGAAATACGGTTCGGTAAAGCTGATGTTGTAATCCTTATTCTTTTCAGCAAGGCCGACATTCAAGCCGAGTTCCTGACCTTTGCCGCGGAAGTTATTTTCAACAATGCCGGCTCTGATTAAAGCACCGTTCGTGGTAGAATAACCGACACCGATATTAAAGTAACCGGTTGATTTTTCTTCAACAACCGCATTCACATCAACTTTGTTGTCGGAAATAACATCTGTTTGTAAATCAACTTTGCTGAAGTAGTTAAGGTTTTCAATATTACGACGTGAATCACGAAGTTTAGAGATATTGAACGCATCGCCCTCATCAATTCTGAATTCACGACGAATAACCTCATCCATCGTTCGCTCGTTACCGGTAATGTTAATACGATTGACAAACAGACGCTCGCTTTCATTCACAACAAAGTTCAGGTCAATCTTATTGTTTGCCGTATCACGTTGAAATTCGACCCCGATTTCAACAAACGCAAAACCTTTTTTGCCAAGTGTTTCGGTCATTTCTGAAATTGACCTTTCCACATCTTCCAAATTATACCAATCGCCTGAGGAAATTTCCAAATCTTTGCGCAATCTTTCGGTATCAACGCCTTCAATACGAGATTCAATGTTGATGTTCTTAACTTTATAACGCGGACCTTCATCAACCGTAAAAGTTAAAATAAACGATTTGTTGTCATCACTCAATTCGGCAACGGCAGATTCGACGTTAAAGTCAGCATAGCCGTGCGTTGTATAAAAACGACGCAACATTTCTTTATCATAATCCATTTTTTCGGCATCATATTCGTCTGCTGAGCTGAAAAAGCGATACCATCTGCTCTCGCGACTCATAATTTCGTCACGCAAATCGGAGTTGCTGTAATGCGTATTGCCGATAAAGTTAATTTTATCGATTTTGGCAGAAGTTCCTTCATCGATTTCATAAATCAAATCAACACGATTATCTTCACGTTCGATTATCTTCGGCTCAACCGTCACGGCATAGCGGCCGGTTTTACGGTAAACATTCAAAATACGCTGAACATCTTGTTGCACCTTTGCTTTATCATAAATCGAGCGCGGTCCCAACTGAACTTCAGCTTCCAATGTTTTATCACCGATTTTATCGTTGCCGTCAAACGCGCGCTTACCGATAATCGGATTTTCTTTGACATTGATTTTCAACGTATTTTTTTCGGAAATATCGAAGTCAATATCACTGAACAAACCCGTTGCATACAAGCTCTTAAACGAATTATCCAATTCTTCCTGCGATATGTTGCGATTTTGTTTCAAATTCAAATACGCCAATACCGTTTCCTTTTCCACACGTTGCAAACCGTCAACTTCAATGTTTTTCACATAGTATCCGGCGGCATTTGCCTGAAATGCAATCAAGCTGGTTAATAATCCGGCATAAATTACTTTTTTCATTGTTTTATTCCTCATCATTTAAAAAATCGGCTAATCAGATGCACAACATCATTCCATGTCGCAAACACCATAAGCGCCAACACAATCACTATACCAAACTTAAAAATCCAATCCTTAACAGTTGGTTTAAGCTCACGACCTATCAACAGTTCAATTACAAAGATAACCAAATTTCCACCATCTAAAACAGGAATCGGGAACAAATTGAGTAGTCCCAAATTGACCGAAATCAAAGCCATAAAATAGATAAACCCGATAAATCCGCCGCGTTTACTCACATCACCGGACATCTCGGCAATCCGAATAATACCTCCGACGTCTTGTCCGCTGCGTTGACCGGTTATCATCTGCCAAACCCCGCGCAAAGTCATTGCGGTAATATCATAAGTTTCTTTAACACCGGCAAAAGCCGCCTCGGCAAAGCCATACTCTTCCGACACGGTTAAATCCGGCACCGACTTAACACCGAGCATTCGACGACGCGGCATCGCGCTTTTCTCTTCTCCCGGCGGTGTTTTTTCATCTAAATGCGCCTGAAGCGATATCTGCCGCTTGTATTGAACGGCAATTTCATCTTCTTGATGCTCCATAACATACTGTTTCAAATCTTTAAACAAATTCAACGGCTTTTCGTCAACCGATACCAGCACGTCGCCTTTTTGCAATCCGGCTTTTTGTGCCGGACTATCCGGCAAAACATTGTTGACAATCGGCAAAACAGTTTCTTTTGTTTCCGTAGAACCGTCCGAAAGTGTCACCTCTTGAGTCATCCGCGTTCCGCTGACGCCGATAAGTTTGCGGTTGTCATTAGCACAGGCAGAAACAATATCCGGACGCACCTTTGTTTCAAATGTCCGCTCAACCACAATTTCCACAGGGTCCGTCTGCGACAACTGAATTTCATTACTGAGTGACAAAAAGTCAGAAACTTCCTTACCATTTATACTGACGATTCTGTCACCAACGGAAATTCCGGCTTTTTCGGCGGCACCGTTTTCAAAAACTTCGCCGACAACCGGCGGATAAACCATTTTGCCGTAAACCCAAAACATTCCAAAAAACAATATGGCCGCAAACAGATAATTGAAGAACGGACCGGCAACAACAATCAGAATCTTTTTCCACGCCGGCTGCAAGGCAAACGCACCTTTCTTTTCTTCATCACTCAAATTTGCCAATGTGTCATCGGTTGTCGAAGAAGAGGCATCACCGTCGCCTAAAAACTGACAATATCCGCCAAGCGGAACAGCCGCCAATTGCCAACACGTTCCTTTTTTATCGGTGCGACTCCATAATTTTTTACCGAATCCGATGGAAAAAGCCACCACACGCACATTCAACAAACGCGCCACAATAAAGTGCCCGAATTCATGCACAAACACCAACACGCCCAACAGGACGATAAACGGCACAATATAATAAATAATGTTTGTTATTATCGACATTTGCTTTGCCTCACAAAATATACGCAAAAAACATATAAGTAAACGCCGACGCAAAAATCAGGCCATCGATTCGGTCAAAAACCCCACCGTGTCCGGGTATAAGCTTTGATGAATCCTTAACGCCAACTTTGCGTTTAATTGCCGATTCGATTAAATCACCGATTTGCGCCAATATTGCAACAAACACCGCTAACAAAGCATAAAACATCTGGCTGTTGACATTCCACTCATAGCGCACATCCAACGGCTTATACGAAAACGAAATGTAGCGGAATTTTTCAAAATCATAAAACGGAATTTCCATAATTTGCGTGCAGAAATACATAAAGATAATACTGACCGAAACCGCAAGCATAATTCCGCCGAAAAATCCGGACCAAGTTTTGTTCGGACTGATTTTCGGTGCCAATTTCGGTCCGCGCACGTTGCAACCGACAACCAAACCGCCGATATCCATACTCCAAACCATCAAAAAGAACCAAGCCGACATTATAAAGCTGTAATTGTAGCGTGGGTCAAAAGCACCGGCGCTCGGGTCAAATGAACGATACATCCAAATCAACGAAGCCACGCCGATAGCAATATACGGCACCCCCAAAACAAGCAACCAACGATGTTTTTCTTTTTCCGCCAATGCCCATACGAACAGCGAAATAATCGCAATCATCGAAAAAATAACTGAGAAATTATACGCCCAAATAGCCGTTGCCAATGCCATCATATACGCTGTTACATAATACGACGATGTGTGCGGCGTAGAAAGCATATTTCCCCACTCCCACGCAAGCAAACCGCCGACGGTGATTGCTAAAACTTCAACATACGGACTTCCGATATACAACGTTATAATTGCAATCGGAATCATTACCGCCGCCGCCAACACTCTTTTAATCATCGCTCCCATTTTACGACTTACCATATCTTCTCTCCCTTTTACTGTATTCTTCAACAATTTGTATTAATTCTTTTTTATTAAAATCAGGCCACAATGTGTCTGAAAAATAAAATTCGCTGTAAGACAACTGCCACGGCAAATAATTGCTGACACGCTTTTCGCCGCCGGTTCTGACCATCAAGTCCGGATCCGGCAACCCGACAGTATATAAACATTGTTCAAACATCTTGCAATCAATATCATCCGGCTTGACTATGCCTTGCTGAACCTGTTCCGCAAGTTTTTTTGCCGCCGCCGTTATCTCTTGTCTGCCGCCGTAACTGAGTGCAACACACAAAGTTACGGATTTGTTGTCTGCCGTTTCGTGTTCTATTTTTTCTATTTTTGCCACAATATCCGGTGCCAGCATATGTCTTTCGCCGATAAAGCAAATCCGAGCATCGTTTTCCTGCAATTCCTTAAAACCACTGTCTAAATATTGCCGCAGCAAATCCATAAGCTGTGAAACTTCGCTTTCGGAACGTTGCCAATTTTCGGTAGAAAACGCATAAACAGTCATATATTTTATACCGATTTCTTTAGCCGCTTTTGCGACTTCAACCAAAACATCCGCACCTTTTTTATGTCCTTGCGATACCGGCAAACCGCGCTGCTTTGCCCAACGGCGGTTACCATCCATAATAAAAGCAATATGTTGCAAATCCGAACTGCTCACGACACGACCCTATACTTGCATAATATCCTTTTCTTTAGACGCATATTGCTCATCGATTTTCTTGACGGCATCATCGGTCCATTTTTGAACATCATTGTTGTATTTTTTTTCATCGTCTTCGGAAATCAATGAATCTTTCTTCATTTTTTTGACTTCATCCATCGCATCACGGCGAATGTTGCGCACGGCAATTTTTGCCTGTTCGGCATACTTGCCGGCGATTTTCACCAACTCTTTACGACGTTCCTCGCTAAGCGGCGGAATCGGGATACGAATAACCTGCCCGTCATTCATCGGATTCAAGCCCAAATCACTTTCACGCAAGGCCTTTTCAACACTTTTAAGCAACCCTTTATCCCACACACTGACCGACAATGTGCGCGCATCTGGCACCGCAACCGTTCCGACCTGCGCTATCGGAGACATACTGCCGTATGCCTCAACCAAAATACCGTCTAACAAACTGGCATGAGCGCGACCGGCTCGCAAACCGCCAAAATCACTTTTAAGCGATTCCAGCGTTTTATCCATTCTTTCCAATGTATCATTTTTTAACGAATTATAATCTGTCATATTTCCCTCATTATTTTATCATTGAATGTTTGATATTACCGCACACTGCATCAATCAATGCGTTTTCCCCTGCTTGAGCAAAAATCATTATCGGCAACTTTGCATCGCGCGCAAACGCAATCGCCGTCATATCAGCAACATTCAGATGTTTGGCAATCACTTCGTCATAACCGATTACATCAAAGTGCTTTGCATCAGAATTTGTGCGCGGATCTGTGCTGTAAATACCATCAACCTGCGTTGCCTTCATTAAAACCTCACAATGCATTTCCGCCGCACGCAATGCCGCCCCCGTGTCGGTTGTAAAATATGGGCTTCCGGTGCCGCCGGCAAAAATCACGACTTCGCCGTTTTCAAGCGACTTAATCGCCTTGCGAAAACTGTATGTTTCACACGCCTGCGGTGCAGCAAATCCCGAATAAACCGTCGCCGCGCAACCGAGTATTTCCAATGCCGACTTCATCGCCAAAGCATTCATTAAGGTCGCCAACATACCGATTTGGTCGGCAACACTTCTATCCATCATATTCCCGACATTCTTGGCACCGCGGAAAAAGTTGCCGCCGCCGATGACCAAACATATTTCAACCCCTAAATTATGCACGGCAACTATCTCTTGAGCCAAACGCGCAATAACGTCGGCATTGATTCCGAACTTTTCGCTTCCGGCCAGACCTTCGCCTGATAATTTAAGCATTATCCTTTTATATTTGGGTTTCATATTACACTCATCACAATTAAATCTGTTTGTATGTTAAACATTTTATTTGTGTTGTCATTATTATTTTACACGGTTTCAACAGAATTTTTATAATTTTGCCGTTTGACCGTAAAAAATTAAGGTTGCAAAAAAAAATTATTTCGGCTACAAAATAAATAATCTTAATTTTGGAGAAAAAATATGACAATACTTGCTTTTTGCGCTTTGGGCGGCTATTTGGCCGGTTCAGTTCCATTTGGATTGGTTTTATGTTATTTGGCGGGATACGGCGATATTCGCAAAATCGGTTCACACAACATCGGCGCCACCAATGTTTTGCGCACCGGCAACAAATGGCTTGCGCTCTTAACCGTGATATTGGACGCATTGAAAGCAGGTTTAGCCGCGCTTATTGCATATAAATTTTTGCCCGATACGCCGATTATACACCTTTGGAACGCTAATGCGCCGTTTAATGTTGTCGGTTCGTTAATCGCCGGAACTTTCGGTGTTTTGGGACACAATTTTCCGATTTGGCTCAAATTCAAGGGCGGCAAAGGCGTTGCCTCCGCATTCGGTTTTATTTTAATGACACAGCCCTATGTCGCATTGATAGCGCTCGGGGTATGGCTTGTTATGGCATTCACATTCCGTTATTCTTCTTTATCGGCACTGACCGCAGCGGTTGCCATGCCGATTGCCGCTTGGTTTATGTGTCCGCCGATATATGCGGCATTTTACACCGCATTAGCTGTTTTGGTTGTTTTCCGTCACCACGCAAATATCGTGCGTTTGCTCAACGGTGAAGAAAGTAAAATCAGTTTCAAGAAGAAATAACCGTGCAAGACACAAATTTAATTGACATACTGCAACTGATTAACACCGACGGCATCGGGCCGGTCACGTTTTACAACTACGTCAAAAAGGCCGGAAACATCAAAAACGCATTGGAATTGGCAGCGCAAAAACGTGCGTTGTTTTCGCGGCAAATGGCAGAAATCGAATTGGAAAAAGCCGCCCAAATCGGTGTCAAAATTATTGCCTACACCGATAAAAACTATCCGCACAATCTGCTTGAACTCAACGACGCTCCGCCGATTATTTATGCTTTGGGACGCATTGATTTATTAAATTATCCGCTGTCGGTTTCGATTGTCGGAGCGCGTAACGCCTCTATCGGCGGACGCAAAATGGCATCGCATATTGCTTATGATTTAACCGAAGCCGATGTGTTAACCGTTTCCGGCATGGCACGCGGCATTGACGGCGCAGCACACAAAGGCGCACTTTACGCCAAAGGGCAAACCGGTGCAACCGTTGCCGTATTGGGCACGGGCGTTGATGTGCCGTATCCGACCGAAAACACCGAACTTTACAACAACATTCGTGACAACGGTCTGCTGATTTCCGAACTTCCGCTCGGCACATCGGCGCAAATTTCAAACTTTCCGCGGCGCAACAGAATCATTGCCGCTCTTACGGAAGGAACGTTGATTGTGGAGGCCAATATCAATTCCGGCTCGCTGATTACGGCAAAATTAGCGCTTGAACAAGGAAAAGAAATTTTTGCCGTGCCGGGTTCGCCGATGGAAAGTCGTTCCGCCGGACCAAACAAATTAATCAAAGATGGTGCCTTATTAACAGAAAATGCAGATGATATACTTAATGTATTAAGTATGCGACAAAATCGGGGTATTAAAGAACCAAAAACTTTGTTGCACCCTCTTGACAAACCGAAAAATCAAGTAAATATTTCTGCACATAAAGAAGTATCAATTCCAATGTCGGAAATGCCGACTGAAAATATCCGTCTGATAGACATGATTTCTTATGAAGGTGTTGATATTGATGAATTGTTACGCACTTGCGGCTTATCGCAAGCCGAGTTTTTTGCGCAAATTCTCGACTTGGAATTTTCAGGCAGAATCGAGCGACACGCCGGTAATAAAGTGGCAAAAATAAAAGGATAAAAAAATGAAATTAGTCGTTGTGGAATCTCCGGCGAAAGCCAAAACAATCAACAAATACCTCGGTTCGGATTACAAAGTTTTGGCCAGCTACGGCCACATTCGCGATTTGCCGAGCAAAGACGGTTCGGTTGATCCGGAACATGATTTTGCGATGCAGTGGGAATTTAGCGCCGCCGGTCGCAAACACCTCAACGACATTATTGCCGCACTCAAAGATTGCGACACTCTCATTCTCGCATCCGACCCGGATAGAGAGGGAGAAGCGATTGCGTGGCATATTTTGGAAGAACTGAAAGAAAAAAAGAAGTTAAACGGCAAAAAAATTGAGCGCGTAGTCTTTCACGAAATCACAAAATCCGCTGTCAAAGAAGGTATCGAAAATCCGCGTGAAATTGATCAAGATTTGGTCAGTGCATATATGGCGCGTCGTGCCCTTGATTATTTGGTGGGCTTTACGCTTTCACCGGTATTGTGGCGCAAACTTCCGGGGTCAAAATCGGCCGGCCGAGTGCAATCGGTGGCGTTGCGTCTGATTTGCGAGCGCGAAACCGAAATCGAAAAATTTAAGCCGGAAGAATATTGGACGGTTGATGTCAACCTGTTGACGCAAAACAACGCGCAAATGCTGACACACCTCATCAACCTCGACGGCAAAAAATTAGCGAAATTCACGATTAACACTGCCGAAAAAGCCGCTGATGCCAAAGCAAAAATCGAAGCGCAAGATTTTCATATCGATAATGTTGAGCGCAAAAAGGCCAGTCGCTATCCGGCGCCGCCGTTCACAACATCAACCTTACAACAAGAAGCAGCGCGCAAACTCAGATTTTCGGCAAAAAAAACAATGCAAGTGGCGCAAAAACTTTATGAAGACGGTTATATCACTTATATGAGAACCGATGCGGTCAACCTGTCAAAAGACGCCATAAACGCCTGCCGTGCGGCAATTGAAAAATATTTTGGTGCGCCATATTTACCGAAAACCGCCAAAGAATATAAAAATAAGACCAAAAATGCGCAAGAAGCGCACGAGGCAATTCGTCCGTCAGACGTGATGAATACCCCGAAAAAAATGGAACTCAAACTCGATTCGGATGCACACAAACTTTATGAGCTGATTTGGAAACGTACCGTTGCTTGTCAAATGAATCCGGCAATTTTAGATAA
Source organism: uncultured Alphaproteobacteria bacterium (assembly GCA_945835885.1). Lineage (GTDB taxonomy): Bacteria > Pseudomonadota > Alphaproteobacteria > RF32 > CAG-239 > RUG410. The sequence goes on along the minus strand of CAMAJR010000002.1, from coordinate 25,941 downwards.
AGTTGTGGTTGATGCAAAATCTGCCGATGAAAAAATTCTTCTGCGTGCCACCGGTCAAGTCATTCAATTTGACGGCTTCTTAAAGCTCTATCAAGAAAGCAAGGACGATTCCGATGAAGACGATGACAACGTCATTCTGCCGAATGTCGAGGCCGGTGAAAAAGTGACCAAAGGAGAGATTAAACCGACACAGCACTTCACCACGCCGCCGCCGCGCTTTACCGAAGCAAGTTTAGTCAAAAAGCTCGAAGAACTCGGTATCGGCCGTCCGTCAACCTATGCCAGCATTATCGCCGTATTGCAAGAGCGTAAATATGTCAAAGTCGAAAAGTTGCGGTTTATTCCGGAAGACCGCGGACGTATTGTGACCGTGTTCTTGGAAAATTTCTTCAAAAAATATGTAGAATACGATTTTACGGCACAGCTTGAAGAATATCTCGATGACGTTTCTGCCGGCAATATGGAATGGAAAAAGCTGCTTGGCGGCTTTTGGAGCAAGTTTATAAAAACGGTGGAAAGCGTCCAACCGTTGCAACTGACAGAAGTTATCGACCGCATTGACGAAGCACTTTCGGCGCACCTGTTTCCGCCGCGTAAAGACGGTTCTGACCCGCGCAGTTGTCCGCAATGTCACGATGGGCGTTTGAGTATAAAATTCGGGAAATACGGTGCCTTTTTAGGGTGTTCGCACTATCCGGAATGCAACTACACCAAACCACTGACCGACACGAAGGAAGAAGAACAAAAAGACGCCAATGATTCGGCAATTCGTCCGCTTCAAAACGAAAACAAACAAATGGGACAGCACAACGGTATGAATATCTACCTCAAAAAAGGTCCTTACGGTTTTTATGTTCAGCTCGGCGAAGATGCGACGGCCACCACCGAAAAGCCGAAGCGCGTCACTTTACCAAAGTTTGTCAAGCCGGAAGAACTGACACCGGAACAAGCGGAAATTCTCATTTCTTTACCGCGGAATTTAGGTAACGGTATTGAAGTCAATATCGGCAAATTCGGTCAATACATCAAGCAAGGCACAAAGTCAAAATCATTAACCGGCACCGATAATATTTTCAACATAACCGCCGAACGCGCCGCAGAAATGTTGGAACACGCTGTCGCAAAGCCGGAACCGAAAGTTTTGGGCAAACACCCGAAAACCAAAGAAGATATCGTTTTGAGCAAAGGGCGCTACGGTATGTATCTCAAATGCGGTCGCAACAATTATGCCATTCCGAAAGGATATGCGCCGAGTGAGCTGACCGAAGAAGAAGCAATCAAAATCGTTACGGCAAAAAAATAAACCATTTTTATCGATTTTGAAAATATACGTCATTTTTTGACGCAGTTGTATGCTTTTATAACATTATAGTCATTGAGTGCTCATCTCCTTTCAAAATTTCTTTACCAAAAAGAGCACAAAGAAAGGCATCGGTCTTATCCTTTCAACCGATGTCTTTTTTATTTATGCCGAAACAAAAAAGCCCTGCCGAGCGACAGAGCTTTTTCAAATTATGCAAATAATTATTTTTTGCTTTGCGGTTTTGCGTTTCTGCGCGGGTTACCACGGTGAGCCGGAATGCGTCTGTGGTGCACAACCGGTTTTTCTTCTGATTTTGCCTCAACCGCAGCCGATGCTTTTTCTTCGAGTTTGCACGCACCGCCACAGCAACAGCAGCAACAACGTGAACAAACACCGGCCAAAATACCGGCAACAGACGGCACAATTAAAAACATCCAAAGTTGTGCCATTGCCTGACCGCCGACAAAAAATGCCGGACCGAAACTGCGCGCCGGATTTACCGATACACCGGTAATTTTCAAGCCCAAAATATGCAAAACGGTCAACGTTAAACCGATTACCACACCGGCAATTTTCAAATCGCCTTCGGTAACCTTTAGAATAACTTTAATAAAGATAAAAGTTGCAATAAATTCAAAAATTATCGCCGGAATCAAATCATAGCCGCCGCCGTAATTCAAACCCCAGCCGTTTTGGCCGAGACCGCCGATTTCGAAGTTATAACCGTTGATTTTGCATTCAAGCATATAATACAAAACGGCCGCACCCAATGTTGCGCCGATAAATTGGAAAATAATGTAGCCGATGGCATCTTTAAGTCCCATCCGACCGGCCGACAATACGCCGAGCGTTACGGCAGGATTAACGTGTGCGCCCGAAACCGGACCGATGCAATAAACCATCGCCATAAGCGCCAAACCAAATGCCAAAGCAATACCGACCACACCGGCATCAGAAAAGACAACCGTGCCGCAGCCGACAAACACTAAAACAAATGTTCCGAATAATTCTGCAATATATTTTTTCATAAAATATCTCCTAAAATTGTATATACAACAATAAGTCATAAAACATTTTGCTTATAAAACCGTTAATGACTTTCACGCTATGCAAAATTAATTGAGATTTTTAAGATTTTTTCCGTCGTGAACACAAGCCGCATAAAAGCGCAAGCACAATCAATGCACCGCTCATCACAAGCGAAATTTTATTACCGTATAGTCCAAACAGCGTTTGTCGCGCCTCTTTCGGTTTAACCAACGTATCAACCGCCGCTCTTGCACCGAGCGGAATGCGTGCCCTGATTTCGCCATACGGATTAATAACTGCGCTGATACCGCTGTTGGCACTGCGCACAACGGTAATTCCTTCTTCAACCGCGCGCATTTGCGCCGCAGCTAAATGCTGATACGGACCGGCACTGTTACCATACCATCCGTCATTTGTCAGCACCACTGCCCAAGCCGGTTTTTGCTCCCCTTTGAGCACCACATCGTCAGAAAAAATAATTTCATAACAAATCAACGGAGCAAATGCCGGCATATCACCGATTTGAAGCGTTTTAAACTTTTCGCCGCGTCCGAATTGTGCCACCACGTTTGTCACCGGCTTTATCCACGCCGGCAAATATTCTCGAAACGGAATATACTCACCGAAAGGCACCAAATGATTTTTATCATACCAACCGACCAATTCCCCTTTTCGATTAACCACGCCAAACGAATTATACGGCGTATAATGATACCCGTCATCAACCCGACGTAAAAAACCGGTAATCAAATAACCGCCCGACGGCACAATCGACGTAATCCGGCGATTATGCTTCACATCAAACATCAAATCAAACGGATACGCTGTTTCGCCCCAAATCACAAAATCAACAAAACTGTTGTCTTTTGCGTTACTCAATTCGATATATTCTTGCAAATTTTGTTCTAATTTTTCCCGATTCCACTTCAGAGTCTGCGGAATACTCGGCTGTACCAAACGCACAACCAGGGAATCACCGTCGGTAATTTTCGGACGATTTTCGATAACATGTCCGCCGCCAATCCAAAGCATTGCCCAACAAGCCAGCACCAAAAAACCGATACCGTAAAATCTTAGCCGAGTTGGTTTAAGCAGCCAAGCAGCCGGCAGCGTTGCCAACAACACCAAAATCAATGACGCACCGTTTGTGCCGACATAAGCCAAAATCTGCAACAACTCCGTGTTTAATGTCAGCACCGAACTGATGGGATTCCACGGGAAACCGGTCAAAATAAAGCTGCGCAGCCATTCAACAACCAAACACCACATCGCCGCAAAAAGCATCGATTTTGTTATCACATTTCTGCCGAACTTTGTTACCATAAACGGCAAAATCGTGAACAGCCCGAAAAATGCCCCGTTTAAGAAAAGAACCACCGGATACAACCACCCGGTTTTGACAACATCAACCAACAGAGCATTACCAATCCAATAAAAACCGGATGCAAAATAACCGAATCCGAACCAATAACCGACAGCCGCAAGCGTGCGCATTTTTTCGATTCGACAAGCTAAAAACATTACCGTTGCAAACGCCGCAAACAGTGCTAAAGTGTAATAAAACGGCGGCAAAGCGGCCGTCAATAGCACACCTAACAACAGCGCCGTCGTCTTCGGGTGCGTTGCTGTTTTTTCGAGTTTTTCACGCCAAAACTCCGCTTCAAACAGATTTTTTTTAGCCGATTTTGTTTCCGCCGCATTTTGAATTTGCGCTGCTTGTTGCGTTTTCTTCGCAACCGCCTTTTTTGCCTCAACCTTTTTCGTTACCGTTTTTTTTGCGACAGTTTTCGCCCTTGTTTTCTTAGTTGATGTCTTTTTTGTAGTTGTATTTTCAGCCGTTTTTTTCTTTGCATTTTCTTTGGCTGTTCCTGCTTTTTTAGCCATTATTCCTCCTCATACGGATTCGCGATGCCGAGAATTTGTAAAATTTCTTTTTCCAAATTTTCCATATAAGCTGCTTCATCAGGTGTTTGATGGTCATAACCCGAAAGATGCAAAAAACCGTGTGTCAGCAAATGGCAAAAATGAGCATAAAGCGTCACCTCCTGCTCGTCAGCTTCTCGCGTCATTGTTTCAAACGCCACGATAATATCGCCAAGTTCAATTTCATCAAACGGTTCATTTTCGGCTGCAAAATTATCAAAATCCAAATTGGCGAAAGACAAAACATTCGTCGGTTTATCAAGCCCGCGAAACTCTTTGTTTATGCCTTGCACGGTATCATCATCGCTCAGACAGATATTGATTTTGAGCGGTTTATCAGCCGTCAAAAATTCTAAATTCTCGTGCTGTTGCAAATAACCGAAAGCGGCGGATTTAACTTTTTCCGCCACTTGTTCAATACTTTCGATTGCCGTTGACCAACGTGCGTCCTCAACAACCGTATCTAATACAATCTCAGGCATTTTCGTAACGTGCCGCCTCTTGGGTGCGCTTGCTTTTTTCTTCATACGCCTTGACGATTTTAGCAACCAAGCCGTGTCGCACCACATCTTCCGAGCCAAATGTCACGGACGAGATATTGTCAACATTTTTCAACGTTTCGAGTGCGTCACGCAAACCGGAAAGCACACCGCGCGGCAAATCAACCTGACTCAAATCGCCGTTGACGACCATCCGCGAATTTTCGCCTAAACGGGTTAAAAACATTTTCATTTGCATCGGCGTTGTATTCTGCGCCTCGTCCAAAATTACAAACGAGTTGGCAAGTGTGCGTCCGCGCATAAATGCAAGCGGTGCGATTTCAATTTCGCCCAATGCCAATTTTTTATCCACCTGTTCGGCCGGCAGCATTTCATAAAGTGCATCATAAAGCGGGCGCAAATACGGGTCGACTTTTTCTTTTAAATCTCCAGGCAAAAAGCCAAGATTTTCACCGGCTTCCACCGCCGGACGCGACAAGATAATCTTATCAATCGTGCCTTCCAACATCATTGAAACCGCCAATGCCACCGCCAAATAGGTTTTACCGGTTCCGGCCGGTCCCAAACCGAAGACAAGCTCATTTTTCATCATTTCCTGAATATATTTTGCTTGGTTGGCCGAACGCGGATAAATATAGCGTTTTTTGGTTTTAAGCACAATATCGGTCAAGTTGTTTCTGTCGTCTTCATTATGCACATCACCGCTCATTCTGACAGCCGCTTTGACCTCTTGTTCACCGACATCAACACCGCGGCTGACTTTGTTATATAAAATTTCAATTGCCGTCTTGGCATTTTCAACATCGCTTGAACTTCCCTTTACCGTAATCTGATTACCGAAACTGAGTATCTCGACATTAAGCATTTTTTCAATCAGACGCAAATTACCGTCGGCCTCCCCGACAAGCTGTTGCACTAATTGATTATTAAATAATTCAAAACAAATTTCCGCCATTGTTAAATCTCCTTTCCGCTGAGAGAATTGGTGGTTGCCTCCACCACTTTCACATTGATAATTTTATTCATATTAGCACTGTTTGTTTCAACATGCAAGTTTTGCATATATGGTGTGCGTCCTATAAGTTGGTCTTTATGCCGTCCTTTTTGCTCCAAAAGCACCGGTATAATCTTTCCGACGCAGCTCAAATTAAACTTGGTCTGATAATCAAACAGCAGATTTTGCAAGATTTCCAACCGTTCCTTTTTAATTTTTTCTTCCACCTGATTTGGCATAACGGCTGCCGGCGTGCCTGCTCTGCGACTGTATTTAAACGAAAACGCCTGAATATATTTCACCTCATTAACCACATCGAGTGTTTTTTGAAAATCCTCATCTGTTTCATCAGGGAAACCGACAATAAAATCGGATGACATACCGATATTCGGATTGGCTTTTTTCAATTTTTCGACGATTCGCAAATAGTCACCCGCTGTATGCCGTCTGTTCATTGCCTTTAAAATTCGGTCTGAGCCGGATTGAATCGGCAAATGCAAATACGGCATCAGCACGGCAATATCTTTATGACAAGCAATTAAATCATCATTCATATCTGCCGGATAAGAGGTTGTATAACGAATACGCTTTATCCCGTCAAGCTCGGCAACGCGGTGCAACAAATAAGCCAAATCGCGCTCTTTTCCGTTTTCATCTTCACCGTGATACGAATTAACGTTTTGCCCCAAAAGATTGATTTCCAAAGTCCCCGTATCCAAAAGTCGCCGTGCTTCTTTAAGCACATCTGCCACCGGCCGTGAATATTCCACCCCGCGCGTATACGGCACAACACAATATGTGCAAAAATTGTTACAACCTTCTTGAATCGCCAAAAAAGAGCACGCACCCTGCGCCCTGTTCTCCGGCAAATAATCGAACTTGCTTTCTGCCGGAAATTCGGTGTTAACAACACTTTCGCTTTTTTTGTTTTGTTTGATTTCACGCAACATTTCCGGTATTTTATGATACATTAGAGGTCCCAATGCAAAATTCACAAACGGCGCACGTTTAATAATCTGTGCATCTTCTGCCTGCACCACACATCCGACAACCCCGATAATCGTGCGCTTACCGGTTTCGAGACGCTCAAGTTGAATCAAATGCGCACGTCCCAAATCCGAAAACAGTTTTTCCGCCGCTTTTTCCCTGATATGGCAAGTATTAAACAACACAATATCGGCATCTTGCTGTTTTAAAGTTTCTTCATAGCCCTCATTTTTAAGCATATCGGCAATTCGCGACGAATCATACACATTCATCTGACAGCCGAAAGTTTTGATAAAATATTTCTCCGACACTTTTCTTCCGTTTCAAAAATTAACAATATATAATCCATACGCTACTTAGTATTTTTTTTCAACATTTTTTTCTGTTGCAAAATGCGTGGAATGTATATATTATGTGCATACGTTTGTAAAACAAGGAGAAAATATGTCCGCAACCAACAATATTCTGCCGTCATATTTAGATTCGGCAACATTGAAAGAAAAAACGGTATTCTTCAGAGTTCTGTTTCATCTTGCCGATTCTGACGGGATTACCGACGACAATGAACTCGGTTTTCTCATTGATGCTGCCAAGTCACAAGGCATTGAAAATTTAGAGGAACTCAAAACTCTTAGTGAAGAAAAAATTTTACAAGATGTCAAAATCATCAAAAACCGTCATTTGGCGTTAGAACTGATTCGTGAAATGTGTATGCTTTCGCACATTGACAACATTCTTTCAGATGAAGAAACCTTGTTTATCGGAAAAATCGGTATTGCACTCGGTGTCGAAATGGAAAAAATCGAACAAATCAGTAATTGGGTCATCGACCATATTATTTGGCTTGAACAGGCAAAAGTCATTTTTGAAGAAAGATAATTATGGGACGCTACGAAAATTGCAAATATTTCGATTCTATGTATAACGCAACGGAAAAATGCTTTCCGAACATTAGTCGCTACAATGCACGAACAATTTTACGCGAGGTTATTTTAGCACCCGATGATTACACGGTAGAATTTAACGATGACTCCTACGATAAGCACAAAATTATGCAGATGTTGGCACACGCGCTGACTATGAGTTGCGTCAAAAATTCGCCGGAAGAAACTTATCACGACGTTATGAACAACGCCGCCGAAGTTATGAAGCATATGAACGATGGGTATATTACTGACGAAGATTATGAAGAAAGACAAGACTTTTTAGAAAAAATTGACCGTTACGAATTTACGCTGTTTGCCGCATACTGCTTTATGAAGACCGCTTTATCTGATGATGAAACACTCATTGATGAAATTGTGCTTAATGTTTTGCGTTTGCGTGAAATTCGTGATTTGATAACCAATTATACGCGCGATGAAAAAGGTATCACGACTGACCGCGAAGAATTTGAGCGTGCCAAACCGATTTATTGTATGTTAAAATCTTTGCAAAATCTCGGTTATGACTACAATTTCAGTCCGAAAGAACGCGAAAGTTTAGATATTGACCACGAAGACGATGAGGATTTGAGCCATCGCTTCAAACACGAAAATTGGCTCAAGCGCATTATGCTGTTGCAGCTGCGCCAAGAAACGGCCGCAACCGTCACAGACGCGCCCGCGCAACCCGAGCCGTCGTATCCTTCGGAAGACGAACTCAGCGATAAAATTGCCATATTGCGTGGGACATATAATAAAAGAAGGTTTGACAAAAACAGATTTATTATGTTAAAAAATTCTCAAGAAGCATCAAACAAAAATGATGAAAATGTTGTTTAGGAGGAAATAAAATGGGTTTATTCGGATCATTTGCAAGTGCGCTATTAGATGTGTTAAGCATTGTTGTCAGCTTGTATTTTAAGGTTGTCGCCGTTGATATTATCTTATATTGGATGCTGCATTATCAAATTATGTCCGTGCATAACAAATATGCGGAGAAATTTATGGAAATCTTAAAATCTCTGACCGAACCGGCCTATAAAATTTTACGCAAAAAAATCAAACCGTTATCGGGACACGATATTTCGCCGTATATTTTGCTGCTTATTTTGATGTTTATCGGTTTCTTTATTTCAAATTTCAGCAACGGATTAAAATACTGAGATGAGTTTTTATGAACCGTTTAAGACAGGTTTTATCGTGCGCATAAAACTGACGCCGAACGCATCTGCTTGCGGCTTCGGTGAATTGTTTAAAAATGCTGATGAACAAATTTATCTGAAAGCCGGTATAACAACGGCACCCGAAAAAGGCAAAGCCAATAAAGACTTAGTTAAAATGCTCGCCAAAGAATTGCAAATTGCCAAACAAAACATAGAACTTGTCAGCGGCGCAACGGCACACTTAAAAAAACTTTATGTCAGCGTGCAACTGACACCGGAACTGACGCAAAAATTAAATGCTTTAATAAAGGAAAATTAAAATGACGGCGCAAATAATCAACGGAAAAGAAACGGCAGCGCAGGTTCGCACCGAGCTTAAAAACAAAATCGCCACATTAAATTCTGCGCCGAAATTGGCGATTATCTTGGTCGGCAATGATGATTCCAGCTTGATTTATGTCAGAAACAAGCAAAAAGCCGCAGCCGAAATCGGTATTGAAACAGAACTCTACCATTTGCCGGAAAATACTGCCGAACAAACCGTTTGGGAAATTATTGATGACTGTAACCGCAACACTGATGTCAATGGAATTATCGTGCAATTACCGTTGCCGGCACATTTAAATACACATAAAATCATCAACCGAATTTTACCGACCAAAGACGTCGACGGATTCCACCCATACAATACGGGAATGTTGCACAACAACGAAAAACCGTATTTTATTGCCGCCACACCGCTCGGAATTATGAAACTGATACAACAACATTGTCCAAATTTAAGCGGCAAAAACGTTGTTTTAATCGGTGCTTCTCTGATTGTCGGCCGACCGCTTGCTACTTTGTTGCTCAATCAAGAATGCACTGTCAGCATTACACATATTCACACCCGCAACATTAAAGAACTGACGCAAAAGGCCGATATTTTGGTTGCCGCATGCGGTGTTGCCAAATTAGTTAAAGCCGATTGGATAAAGCCGGATTCGATTTTGATAGATGTCGGTATAAACCGCGACAACGGCAAAATTTGCGGCGATATAGATTTTGATGATGTTGTTGATAAAGCCGCCGCCATAACACCGGTGCCCGGCGGAGTCGGTCCGATGACTATTGCGATGTTGTTGCAAAATACTTATGACGCCTTTTTAATTCAGCATTCAGCCCTTTAAGTTTTGAGATTCGCGATTATATTTTTCATAATCACGAAAGGAAGATATAATGCAAACATCTCATAACGGAAATGTTTTTTTCTACGATAATCGGCGCGGTTTTCTTCCGGCATTTGCCGATATCTACGACAGTCGTGCGTTCAAAACTTTCGGAACAGACAATATATATCAGCTGCTACTCTATGCACAGGCAATCAAACCGAACATTACGGTTATCAATTTACAAAATGAACGCCGGCCGGCAGAAATGTTGGACAGTTTTTTCAATAAAGCGGCAGATGTCAATTTTCCGGTAATTGCCTTAAACCCGCCGACCGAAAATTTCAGCGCACACCCGAAAATCACACGTTGGCTCAATATGCCGGCAGACTTTTCGATATTGACGGATATACTCGAAAGCCTTACGCACGGCAACAAGACGCACCGTATTATGCTTCTTGATTCGTATTCACCGCACGGCGATGCCTTGCACGAGAGCTTAAACAACAGTCGGTATGATTATTTTGAAGTGCATAATCCGGATTCGGCCGCTCTGTATTTACAAAAAAATCAGCCTGATACCGTGCTTATTGAGTATTCTCCGGAATTTGTAAGCGCGCGCCACACATTGAATCATCAGCGTATTTTTTATGTGGATAGGCATAATAACTATGCTGAAATCGAAAAATTTTTAGCATAATATGCTCTTAATCTAAAACAAACAGATTAAGGAACCCGCGATGTTTTTCAACCGAATGATTCGGCGCATTTATGATGAAGTCATTAACCTTTCCGGCTCAAAATATGCTTTATATTGGTTGGCCGCGTTTTCTTTTATTGAAAGTTCGTTTTTTCCGATTCCGCCTGACATTATGCTGATTCCGATGATTCTTGCCACACCGAAACAAGCGTGGAAAATCGCCGGCGTTTGCACGTTTGCCAGCGTCATCGGCGCATATCTCGGGTATATTATCGGCTTTTATTTCTTTCAACTGATTGCCGAACCGCTACTGGATTTTTACGGATATTTGGATAAGTTCAATCAATTTAAAAATCTCTATACGGAATATGGTGCGTGGATTGTTTTCGGAGCCGGAATTACGCCGTTTCCGTATAAAATCATCACGATTGCCAGCGGCGTTGTGCATTTAAACCTTGCGGTATTCACCCTCGCCTCCGTTATCGCACGCGGATTACGTTTTTTTGTAATTGCGTGGTTGTTGAAAGCATACGGCGAAAAAATGCGCATTTTTATCGAAAAAAATCTCGGATGGCTTTCGATTCTGTTTTTAGTGTTGCTTATCGGCGGTTTCGCGCTCATCAAGTTGTTTTAAAATCTTTTTGCGCAAGTTTTTCATATATTTAATCACTTTCGGATTATCCCATTCGACCGAACCGGTTATGTGTCCGACTTCTTCGCCGCTGCGATTAACCAAAATCGCGGTCGGCGTCACCCCAACACCCATACCGTCTTTAAATCGGCTGTTTTTATCATTCAAGCTGACCATATTCGCTGCATTTAAACGGCGTAAAAACGCCCTTTTATCGGCAACGGTGCGCCATTCTTTTTCCGGCGAGATTAAAATGACTTCAATGCCTTCTTCTCTCGTTTGTGTGACAAATGCACCGAGCCGCCGCAAATCACTCAGGCACGGTCCGCAAGTTTTTGACCACAATAGCGCAATCACCAAATCGGAATGAAAATCTTTGAGCTGATACGCATTATTCGCATCGTCATAAACGCTGAGGGCCGGAATATAACGCGGTTTTTCAAAAATATTTATCTTTGCCTCAACCGAGCGACATATTGCGGACGTGCACAAAAACAAAGCGATGAGAAAATGCAAAATTTTTTTCATAGTTATCAACTTTCTGTTAAAAAAATAAGCTATCTTTAACTTTTACCCGATATACTAATATATAATTTCAAGATTACAAAATAAAGGTTAACAAATGAAATCAGTATGTAAAATAATTTTATGGTGTTGTTTATTGGTCGGTATTTCAACCGCTCTTTCGGCTTGCGGACGCTTTTCGCAACCAAGTCCGGTAGAAGGCAGCGGCTATCCGCACAACTATCCGCGACGTTAGGAGAAAACGATGTCCGATAAAAATGTAATAGAACGAATCCCGTATGTCGAATTTGCCGACAATGCCAACGAACGCACACCGTGCGTTTTGGTGTTAGATTGCTCCGGCTCAATGCGCGGTGAACCGATAAAACAACTCAACGCCGGCTTGGCGGCACTTGAAAAAGAACTCAAAGAAGATATTGATGCCAGTGCCCGTGTGCAACTGCTGATTGTTAAAGCGTTCGGTAAAGACGAAATTAAAATCGAATCGAACTGGACAGATGCCATGAACTTTACGGCTCCGACAATGGAAGCCAGTGGTTTAACCCCGCTCGGTAAAGCAATGGAAACAGCGTTACAAAAAATCGAAGAGCAAAAATGCCTATACGACAGTTGCGGCGTAACATCTAAACGTCCGTGGATTTTTCTCATCAGCGACGGCGAGCCGACCGACTACGGTTGGGAAGATTCGGCAGAACTCTGCCGCTATGCGCAAAAAAATAAAAAGGTCGTCATCCACGCCATCGGCACACAAGGTGCCAACTTGGAAAAGCTCGCCAAATTTTCGATTTTGCCGCCCAAACGATTGACCGGCTTAAAATTCACCGAATTTTTCCTGTGGCTCAGCCGCAGTGTTTCATGCATTTCTAAAGCTGCCCCGAATGCCAACAAATATCTCGATGACATCACCGAGTGGAACGAAAAGTAAAAATATGCCGAACAAACAAACACACATAAGAACTCTGTCTGCCTGCCTTCGCGGTGCTTTGCATAAAGCCAACAAAATGCCTTGTCAGGATTATGCGTGTTCAAAAACTCTGAAAAACAAACTTGTCGGCGTTGTTTCAGACGGAGCCGGCTCTGCGCCATACGGTCAAATCGGCGCTAAAATCGTGTGCAAAACATTGTGTGATTTATTGGTGCGCTCAAATCACAAAACGATTCGGCGTGATGTTGTCAAAGCCATAGAAATCGCACGTCAAAAATTAATTTTCCACCGCTTCAATAAAAGCAAATCTGAAAGCGATTTAATCAATTTTTCAGCCACGGTTATCGGTTTTTTTTACCACAACGACAAAGGAATATTTTTTCACATCGGCGACGGAGCGGGAATTGCTTTTAACGCGGGCAACTATGACAATTTGTTTATTTCGGAGCCGGAGAACGGCACTTTTTCGTGCGAAACATATTTTTACACTATGTCCGATTGGCGCGATTGCCTGCGCTTCAAACCGTTTGCCGATATTAACCGTTTGATGCTGATGACCGACGGCGTAACCGGATTCGTTTTCTTAAACGATTTTTATAAAATTCAGCGCAAATTTTTCGTGCCGATTGTTGAATATTTAGAAAAAGAACAACGCAAAACTTATGCCGTGCGTGCCTTGAAAAACACCTTGGACGACGCCCGCGCGCAACGTATTAACGCAGATGACAAAACAATTTTATGGGCGGAGGTTTAATGATGAAAAATGCCGGAACATTGTGCTTGGCTTTATATCCGGACGGGCATAACGAACGTGTTATGTTGGGTGAAATGCTCAACAAAGGCGGAGCCGCCGGCAAAATCTATCGCGATATGACACATCCGAACAGCGTTGCCAAAATTTTTCACGAAAAAGAACGAAGCGGCACCAATCGGCAAAAACTTGAAGCCATGTTGCATAACCGACCGAACATTCCGACCATAAATGACAACGGACGCGAATATTATCAAATTGCGTGGCCTACCGCTTTGCTTGAAGACACGCAGGGCTTTTGTATCGGCTACCTGATGCCGCAAATCGATACAAACGAGGCAATTTCTCTTGATTATCTCATTCAAAAAGCAACCCGACAAAAACTCGGTTTGAGTGAACGCTATCTCGACCGTGTTTTTGCCGCTTATAACATTACATCGGTCGTCGCGGCATTGCACGCTTGCGGTCACTATATTGTTGACTTAAAACCGTCAAACGTTTCAATTTATAAGCAGAATCAGCTTGTTGTCGTATTTGATTGCGACGGCTTTTCAATTAAAGGCGAAAACGGTGCGCGTTATCCGGCAGAATTTGTCAGCGAAGAATATATTTATCCGGAAGGTATGAACCAAACTTGCGAAGAAATGGGAGAAGAACAGGATAAATTCGCCTTGGCGGTTATTATTTTTAAACTTTTAAATGACGGTATTCATCCGTTTTCGGGCACACCGTGCAAACCAAATGACACAATGCTTTCGTTGCAGGAGCGGATAGCCGGTTATCACTATGCTTACAGTTTATGGCCGGATTCGTATCAACGTCCGCATCCTTACAGTTTGCACGATTATTTTGATAAAGAAACGATGAATCTCTTTGAACGTGCCTTTACCAAAGACAAAAAGCGCCCGTCCGCACTTGAATGGCAAGCCCATTTGGATTATTTGCTTAATCATTACAAACGTTGCAAAAAAGATAAAAACCATGTTTATTTCACCCCAAAGGGTTGCGGTTTGTGTATGGTGGCTGAAAAGTTCAAAATTCGTATGGACAATTATAAAAAGCAGCAACAAGAACCGGAAACCGTGCGCGGAATGGAAGTAAAAAAATTGGCCACCGAAAATTTGCGTCGCAAAAAACTGGAACGGGAACAAATCGATAAATTTAAATATCACGGTTTGAACGTTTTAATGATTGCGCTTTTGCTTTTTTTCACTTTTCTCTACAAAATTGCTTCTTCTTTTAAGGACACACTGCTGAATGCCGGAATGTTTGCGCAACTTACTTTGATTTTTCTTGGTATTTTAGGCATCAACAAATTTTTGAACACGGTTTCGCCCATGGTTTCGGATATAATGCACCGCAGTCTAACGAGTATGTTGCAAATTTATGCCTACATCAGTTTTATCATTGCCTTTTTAGTCGTCAACGGCGTGCCGTTTGAATGGTTCAAACTCAGCGAATAATCGCATTTGTTTCTCTTAGGAAACTATAATTCCAGAAAGTGCCTACTTTTCAAACAAAAAAAAGCGTATTATATTTTTAATATCATTCCGGTTTAATTCGGAAAACGGGGAGATTTGGGCAAAAAACAAGTGAGGTGTAAGATTATGAAAAATTTAAACAAAATCAATATCTCGGGCGCAATGGTTTATCCGCTGATTGAAGGCGGTAAAGGTATTAACGGAACGGACGGAAAAAGTTCGGGTTCTTGGGCCAAAGAAGGCGGCGTCGGCACAATCTCGATGGTCAGTCCGACCGAAATTTCGCTTGAAGGAACAATTATACCGGAAATTTTCCACGAAAAAATCCGCGCCAAACGCCATCGCGAAATGGTTGAATATGCCATTAAAGGCGGCATCAGCCAAGCGCAAATCGCACACGATATTGCCGGTAACAACGGCCGTATCCATATCAATATGCTCTGGGAAATGGCTGATTCGCAAGAAGTCATCACCCGCGTTTTAGACGGAGCAAAAGGCCTGATTCACGGTGTTACTTGCGGAGCGGGACTGCCGTATAATTTGGGCAAAATCGCTTCTGAGCACAATGTTTATTATTACCCGATTATTTCATCGGCTCGCGCTATGACTGTTTTATGGAAACGCGCTTTCAAAAATTATGCCGAATATTTAGGCGGTGTCGTTTATGAAGACCCGTGGCTTGCCGGCGGACACAACGGTCTTTCAAACGCCGAAAATCCTCTTGCGCCGGAACGCCCTTATGAACGTTTGGTTGCGCTTCGCCAAGTTCTGAATGAACTCGGTTTGAAAAATTTGCCGATTATTATTGCCGGCGGTGTATGGAGTTTGAGCGACTGGCAAGATTATATTGACAATCCGGAACTCGGCAATGTTGCGTTTCAATTTGGCACACGTCCGATGATTACCAAAGAAAGCCCGATTAGTGAGGCGTGGAAAATTTTGATGATGCACGCACAAAAAGGTGATGTGATTTTGCAAAAATTCAGCCCGACGGGTTTCTTTTCATCAGCAATTAAAAACAAATTTTTGAGCAACCTTATGCGCCGTAAAAAAGCGGAGATATCATACAGCGACACTGCAACCGACGAACTGACGTTTTTATTGCCGATTGCACCGCACAAAGCGGTTTATATCAATCCGAGCGACAAACAAAAGGTTGAAGAACAACGCACGCTCGGCTATTCTATGATTAAAGAAACGCCGGATTCAACGCTTGTATTTCTAACGCCGGACGAATGGATTGAAATGCAAAAACAACGCTCCGAATGCGTCGGTTGCCTTTCACAATGCCAATTTTCGAGTTGGTCGCGCGAAAACGGCACAACCGGCAAAATTCCGGACCCGCGCACCTACTGCATTCATCAAACGTTGATGAATATCGGTCACGGCGGTGATATTCAAAATAACTTGGCATTTGCCGGTCATAATGTATATCGCTTTGCCACCGACCCGCTTTATGCACACAACCATATTCCGAGTGTGCATGAGCTATTCAAAGCGATTTTAGAGGGAAAATAATCTTATCCAATACCGAATTTACCAAGCAAATGTTTATTTGCTACCGATTTGATGCGCGCGTTACTGTCCGAAATGCGCGAAGAATACAAATCCACCACAATCAAATCAAACTTTTGCGTATTTCTGAGCATATACAAATAAGCATCTTGCACAATAAATTATTTATTGTCGGTCAAGTTCTGATGTAAAAAATGTTCCTCCGATATGTGTGGAAGTTGCCCGATTACATCTAAAAAAACATAATGATTTCGCACATCATTAAGCCCTATGGTAAAACCGCCTGCGCCCAAAATTAAGATATTGTTTTCCTTATTCTTCGGTAAATTATCAATAAAATTAGAGTTAGTATAATCGATATACGGATACATCAGCGCTTTATCGTCGGCTATTTTTGAAGAAGAACCGTTAATCACCATTTCTGCCGCCTCCGGATTCTGTGCAAATTTGCCCCTATCTGATTTCTTGTGTCATGGTATGCCTCTTAAATGACGGTGATTAGCAGAAAACTCTCAGAAATTCAGGGAATTGAGTTAATAGAAAAAGGGTTTTTCCACGGATTTCCTCCAAATAAAAAATTCTTTTAGTGAGGTTAATACAAAGAAAGTTTCTTCGCGCGGTGTATAAAAAGATACATAAGCGAAGAAACTTTCAAATAGTAACCCAATAAAAGAGTTCTTACTATCTGGAGTAGTATTCGATAACCAAGTTCGGTTCCATCACAGCTGCGTAAGGAACATCATCAAACTTCGGCACAAAAGTATATGTTGCCTTCATCTTTTTGGCATCAACTTCCAAATATGTCGGCCATTCGCGTGTTTGCGATTCAAGAGCCGTCGCAACAATAGCCAAGCTCTTAGATTTTTCGCGAACTTCAATCACATCACCGGCCTTAACCATATAAGACGGAATGTTCACTTTTTTACCGTTAACGGTAATATGACCGTGATTGACAAACTGACGTGCTGCAAATACGGTCGGCACAAACTTTGCCTTATAAACCAAGTTGTCCAAACGTGATTCGAGCAAACCGATTAAGTTTTCGGCAGCATCGCCCGAACGACGAATTGCCTCGGCATAATATTTTCCGAATTGCTTTTCGGAAATGTTACCGTAATAAACTTTCAGTTTTTGCTTAGCAATCAATTGTTGACCATAGTCGGTAATTTTTGCTTTTCTTTGACCGTGTTGACCAGGGCGATAGCCTCTTTTGTTAAACGGGCTGTTATTATCACCCCAAAGGTTTTCGCCATAACTACGGCTGAGTTTTTTCTTTGCAGAAACAATACTTTTCATTAAATTTATCCTTTTTTGTTTGTTAATATTATTGTCCCGATAGTTGCAAACTCAACGCTGTAAGCAACCGCCTCCAGCCACACTTTGCAACGAGATTCTCCTATTTAAGGACAATCTGCCTTCTCGGAAGTGAGAGCAAACTACACCATTTTTACACATTTTTCAAGCAAAAAATGCAATTACAGCTGGATTTTATGCGTAAAGCGATTACAATACCATTAAGGAGAAAAAATGTCATACCAGTTAATGTTTCAAAAAGCGATTGAATTGCAGCAAAACGGTGCCTTAAACGAGGCGGAACAAATCTATCGGCAAATTTTAGAAACCGCGCCCAATAACGCCGATGTGCTCAATCTGCTTGGGCTGATTGCACAAACTCGCGGCATTCACGGCGAAGCGGTCAACTACTTTTACAAGGCAATAGAAAATGCGCCGCAACATTGGCCTATTTTCTTTAATTTAGCCGTTTCACTCGGCGCTTTGGGCAAATTTTTGGAGGCAACCGAGGCGTATCAAAAGGTTCTCACCCTCAAACCCGATTGCAAAGAAGCGCATTTCGGCTTAGGCAATCTCTACTGGGCGCAAAATAATCTTGATGCCGCCAAAGAACAATTTTCCGCCGCTTTAGCACTTGATTCGACATATCTTGAGGCGGCAACCAACTTGGCAGAAGTCAGCGATAATACGGATTCGCTCGAAAAACTGGCCGCCGGCAATCCGCAAGCACTCTATTATCTCGGTCGCCGCGCCTTTGTTAGCGCCGATTATGCCCGCGCCGCCGATTATTTGCAACAAGCCGATGCGCTGGCGGAAGATGACGAAATTAAATCTATGCTCGGCGAATCTTTGATTGCCCTCAAACAAACCGAACCGGCGCAAAAACTATTCTATCAGGCGCTGAGCATAAATCCGCACAATGTGACGGCACTGATGAACTTAGCCGATATAGAAGCCGATTCGCATAACTTCGGCGAAGCGGAAAAACTCTATAAGCGCGGCATAGAAATCGCACCGGACAACCTCCGATTGCACACCAATTACGCCGAAATGCTGTGCCGCAACAAACGCACGCTTGAGGGACTCGAAGAATATCGCAAGGCCGTAATTCTGTCGCCGCAAACACCGGAACTGAGCTATAATTTGGCGCTGATTTTGAAAAGTTTGGAAGAATACGAACAGGCGCTCGATTTGATGTTTCACGCTTTTTATTTGGCACCTGAGCATACCGATTGGAGCTTGAATATTGCCGAAACCTTAGTGCTGTTTAACGAACAAGCACCGGAAAAAGCACACAAAATCTGCGAAAATTGGTATCAAAAAATGCCGGAAAATATTATCGTTCAGCATCTTTGGTCGGCCATCAATCATCAAACCGCCGCCAACGAAACGGCATATAACGAGCTGTTGTTTGACAATTTTGCCGCCACTTATGAGCAAACACTCAAAAACATTCAGTATTCCGTGGTCGAGAAAATTGCCGAACTCTGCGCACCGTTCAACGGTCGAATTCTTGACCTTGGTTGCGGCACCGGTTTGGTCGCGCAAAAACTCAAAACGACGGATAACGAATTTATCGGAGTCGATATTTCGGCAAAAATGTTAGATTTGGCACGGCAAAAAAATATCTATTCCGAACTGAAGCAAGCCGATATTACAGAATATTTGCACAATTTACCGACCGATATTGATTGTGTTATCGCTGCCGATGTTTTTTGCTATTTCGGCGATTTGCGACCGATTTTTTCCGCTTGCGCACCAACGCGTTTGATTTTTTCGGTTGAAACGGATTCGACTGTTGAAAAATATACCGTTCAAGCAAACGGGCGCTATAAACATAATCCCGAATATCTGCGGCAACTTTTGCAAAATCTCGGCTATTTGCAAATTAAGCAACACGACCTTGTCTTGCGCCGTGAAAACGGTAAAGATGTTGCCGGTTGCCTTATATCTGCCGCGTAACTTTTGACAAACACAACAAAAAAGGCGCTTCTTGGGAAGCGCCTTTTTCGTTTTATTTGCTGGAAATTATCTGCCGACTTCACGACCGATATTAACCATCGACCCCGGAACTATTCTAGTCCCGCCGTCAACGTGATGACCGTCAGCAAGGTGGGTTTTGGATGTTGTGCCTTTGCCGAGTTGCGATTTTGTTCCAACAACCGCACCGTCATCAACCTGATGATCTTGAGCCGGTTTTTCCACAATTTCAACACTGCCGTCAACCTTAGCATCTTCTACTGGTTTATCAAGAATTTGAACATCATTTTGAATATCGGCATCTGCCGGCGGCACTTCGTTGATTGTCGTCTGTTCACTCACAGGAGCAGGTACTTTATGCGCAACCCTGCGAGTCAATGTGTGATACCATTCAATATCGCCGCATTCGTTGGTCACGGCATAAGCATTTCCGTGTCCGCTCAAAACATCTTTATACATTGCATTAATTTGAGCAGCATTTAAACCGTCAACTCTTTCACCGCAATCGATGGCCTTGTAAAGAGCGCGGAAAGTTTCAACTCTTTCTTCACTGCCCCAGCACTCAGGCGCAATATTCGTTGATGTAACTTTAGTGCCGTTGGCATAAACAAAACCATCGCCGTCTTTGGTCTTAAACACTTCAACGTGATTTTCATCAAACAGGCGGAAGTGGTGGTCTTTACCTTCCTTAGCCAATCCCTCTAAAATAACCTGACTCTTGTATTGCGCTTCCATAGTTGTCATATGCGAACCGTCAGAGTTCACAAAAGCATCCGGATGTGCCTGTTGCGCATTGTATGTATGAAGATAATGCTCTTCATAAATGTCATCACCGTATTTATGAATAATTGTCCACTGCTTTTCCGTACCGCCTAAATCAGAGCTGTAGTGATTCGGAACCTCAACCCTTGCAACAGTAGCTTCAGCATCTACCCCCGGAGTCGCTTCAGCGGCATTTTCATCTCTGACAGCAGCTTCTGCGGCATGACTGTGTTCTGCACCGTTAGACGCAACATTTTCCGGATTGTGTTCAACCCCAATCGGATGAGAAGCGCTGTAGGCAACGGCAGCTTCCATAAGAGTTGTGCCGACAATACCCAAAACCAACCCTGTGCGCGCGCGCTTCATATTGATTTCATTTTGCTCAGTCTGATTTTCGGCATATTTTTGTTTTGCCAAATCATACATAAACTTTGCATTCACATTAGCACCGACACCGCGAGCACCGGCACCTAACAAACGTCCGACAACGTTTCCACCCGGAACGAATGCCGTGCCGACCCCCATCAATGCACCGGCAAGTAAGCCGTAACGTTTATTATTTTTCTTGATTTGTTCATAAACTTTGTTTTCTTCCGGATTGGCCTTAATTGCCTTCAAAGCATTATTCCAACCGGTCATACCCGACCATTTGGCCATTTCTTGTGTATCGCCTTTTTCTTTGGCGGCTTTCCAATAGGCGTGTTTCTTTTCCCAAATACTCCATCTTTGTTGCGAATAAGCACTGTAAAGGCCATAGGCCGCAATACCCGTAGCCGCAACAGCGATTGCCGGTGCCGCAGCCATCACGCCGGCACCGGCGGCAATGGTTGCTGCCGCACTGGTAGCTCCATAACCGGACAAGCCCAAAGCACCCACGCTCGCCGCAACATTGGCAGCAAAACGTCTTTTTGAGAATACGCTGAACACCATCTTACCGAATTCAGCCGGTGTATAACCCGTAATTTTGCGCGAAAGATTGTTCAGTTTTTCTAACTTACGTGCGAACCAGCTCTTAGATTTTTCTTTCTTTTGCTTACCGAATTCATTAACTTTATTGGCAATGTCTTCTTTTAATTCTTCTCTGTTGGCATCATAAACGTCTGCTCTGATAACAACCGGCTCATGACGTTGCGCTTTGGCACGAACTTTTTCAATTTCCGCATCATCGGCACCGTTTAAATCGGCAGTCGTCGCCGCCATTGCTTCAACATCGCTCCAGAAACGGTCATAAATATCTCTTTTCAGAGTTTCTTCTTTATCTTTGTCACTCATCGCAACAAAGGCAGCATTATCGGAATGCTTGCTGATAATATCCAATTCAACCCATTGGCGATGAAGACCTCTGATTTCTTTTGACTTTTCGGCATCCAATACCTCACCGTTGCTGTCTACCACCGTAACATTATCTTTTTCGGTAATGGCTGCAGACCATTTTTTCAACATCTCTTGGATTTGTTCACTGTTGGCAACGATTTCATCATCACTCATACTCGGGGTTTTTTCACGAACGATTTCTTGTTTTTCGTGAATGCGATTGGTCTTTTCCGTTTCAACAGCGATTTCTTCGATAGCGGTTTTTTCTTCCGAACTGATTTCAGGAAAATCTTTTAAAATCGCCCTCATATCGTCTTTGTTTTTATATGCCTTATAGCTGTTCAAAAATTCGGCAATTTTTTGCAACTCGGCCGTATCATTATTTTTGCGTGCTTCATCGGCACGATACATCGCGTTTAACACCTTCAGCATCGGACGATCGTTTTCAAAATCCTTAATGGTTGCCAACACGCTGTTTTCCGGATCATTTTTCTTTAAATAAAGAATTGCTGTATCCAAATCTTTCCCATAGGCATACGACTGAATAATTTTTTCTGCGTCTTCAACACTGCGAATACCTGCAGTTTTGCTTTTATTTGCCATTTCTAAACTCCTTTAAAGTGCATATTTCTCATTATTTCTGCGATGACTATACAACCATTTTTACCATTTTGCAACACTTTTTGTCAAAAAAATGCTTTTTTTTTTGATATTTTTTTCATAATCGGCGAATCTTCCCTAAAATAGGGGCATAGACAAATTAAAAAAATTGCCAAATATTGGTTTATAAAAAAGACTTGCTTTATTTTTAAGCCCATAATATAAAGCAAATCAATATAAATATTGCAAGGGAAAGCCGATGAAAGTGGATTTATTTGATTTTGACTTAGATAAAGAACTGATTGCCAAACAACCGGTGAATCCCCGTGATTCGTCGCGGCTGCTCGATTTGTCGGAAGAAAACGCAATCGTCGACAGACACTTCTACGACCTGCCGAAAATTCTGCGCAAAGGAGATGTTATGGTCTTTAACGACACCAAAGTTATTCCGGCACGGCTTTACGGCAAACGCGGCGAGGCCTTGGTTGAAGTCACGCTTTATCACCCTGATGACGGACTGAGTTGGTGGTCGTTTATCAAAAATTCAAAACGATTGCACGTCGGTGACACGATTCGTTTTTACACGGCAGACATCACGGCCGAGGAGTCTGACTTTTCTGCTGAAATTTTACAAAAAGACAGCGAAGACGGCGTTTTTATCCGCTTTAACTGCGCCCCTGATTTGCTCGGTCATAAACTTGAACAATACGGTTCTATGCCGTTGCCGCCGTATATCAAACGCGACAAGCCGCTGGCCGGTTTGTGGAATCCGTATAATGATAAAGAGGATTATCAAACCGTTTATGCTAAGCACGAAGGCGCGGTTGCCGCACCGACGGCCGGTTTGCATTTTACCGACCGGTTGCTTAAAGAAATCGACGATATGGGCATTCAACGCGTGTTTTTAACCTTGCACGTCGGAGCCGGAACTTTTTTACCGGTCAAAACAGATGATACCGAAAATCATAAAATGCACGCCGAATATGGTGTTATTTCTCCAAAAACCGCGGACCTCATCAATCAAGCCAAAAAAGAAGGACGGCGCGTTATTGCCGTCGGCACAACCTCTGTGCGATTGCTCGAAAGCGCCGCCGACGACAACGGCATACTTCACCCGTTTTGCGGCGAAACCGATATTTTCATCACACCGGGGTATAAGTTCAAAATATTGGATATGATTATCACAAATTTTCACCTGCCGAAATCAACACTGTTTATGCTGATTTGTGCGATTGCCGGTACCGAGCGTATGAAAGCGGCTTATGCGCACGCGATTGCCGAACGTTACCGTTTTTATTCATACGGTGACAGTTCAATTCTTAAATGTGTTCATAAAATTAAATAAAATTTAAACGCTTTTAAATTATGATGCTCTTTCATACGGGAGAACAATCGTGATATTAAAAAAAGCCGAAAATTTGAAATACATTTTTTCAACGATAAAAAGCTCTTTTTTACCGGCATTTTTCTTATTTTTGGGCTTATTACTGTTTTATTCGCAAAATCCGTTCAGTTTCACATTCAGCGCCGTTATGCATTATTCGTTTTTAATTATTACTGCATTTACGACCGCAATTCTGCTTATATCCGGACGTTCCAAACCGTTATTCAGTTTAGTTTTGGGCATTGTCTGCTACTTTATCATCAACACGCTTAAAATCAAATACGGTTCCGAATTTTCGAGCTCTGCCGAATTCCGATGCCTGTGCTTTGTTTTGCCGCTCAATTTTATATTTTTATATTTTTTGCCGCAATCACACCTGTCGCAACCGCGTAACAAATATCTTCTTTTCGGCTTGCTTGTCGAAGCCGTGATATGGACTCACATTTGTCCGTTGTTTAACAATGTTCCGCACATTGAAATCTCGCTTGAAGCCATGCCGTTATGGGCTTGCACCTTGTGGGTTGTTTTACTGGCGCCGCTTGCCATCAATATCAGCTTTAAAAACACGATTATCAATACCGGTCTGTTTTATGCCGACAGTGCCTTATTTTTAGGAATGATTTATGCCGATACGGCCTCCGGTCAAACAACATTTTTCTTGAGTTTTGCGTTAATTTTGTTTTGTGTCACATTGTTACATTTGCATCACTCATACCACAATGATTATCTTGAAAATGTCGGCAGTAAAATTGCTTATTTAACTCAGGCCAACACAAAATTTCCGTATAAATACACTATCGCACTGTTCAGTATTGACAACCACGACAAATTGCTCAAAGTTCTCGGCAGCAAAAAATTAACGGTGCTTGAACAAATGGTGGTCAATCGGATTCGTGAACTGCCGTATGAAATGAGCTTATATCGTTATAATGACGAAGAACTGATTATGGTGTTTAAAAACGAAGACGCCAACCACGTCAAAGAGTTTGCCGAAAACATACGGCGTAACATCGCCGCTGCCGAATTTGTTTTTGCCACAATGAAAAGTATAAAAATCACAATTTCCGTTTGCGTGTCAGAAAAAACGCGCAAAGACCTTGACGCTAATGAAGTAACCGAACGCACTCATAACGCCCTGCAAAAAAACCATCGTTTTAATTGCAACATCGTAACCGTTGCTTAATCTTCCGATTTATGCGATAAAAACGAACGAACAACCAGCCAAACGCCGAGTAGTGTTATCGGCAACGAAAGCCACTGCCCCATTGTCATACCAAACTGTAAAAAACCAAGCTGCGCATCCGGCTCGCGAAACCGCTCCACAACCATCCGAAACACGGCGTATCCGAGCAAAAACGTGCCTGAAATCAGCCCCGTGCGTTCACGACACCATTTGTGACGCCACATCAGATTCAGTATAATAAATAAGCATATTCCTTCAAAAAATGCTTCATAAAGCTGTGACGGATGACGCGGCAAATATCCGCCGCGCGGAAAGCGCACCGCCCAAGAAACATCAGTCACGCGTCCCCACAGTTCGTCGTTAATAAAATTCGCGATTCGGCCCAAAAATATTCCGACCGGCACCAACGGCGCCGCCAAATCGGTCAGTTTCAAAAAAGGATATTTAATTTTGTGCGTATAAATCCACAGAGCGATAATTACCCCGAAAATGCCGCCGTGAAACGACATTCCGCCGTGCCAAATTGCCACCATTTCCCAAGGATTTTGCCAATATTGCGACACGCCATAAAACAAAATATAACCGATTCTGCCACCGGCAAGAATACCGATTGTTGCCGCAAAAACGGCATCTTCGCAATTGGTTCGTGTCAATCCCAAATCGTATTTTTTGACGCGCGTCGTCGCCTGCCACCACGCAAACAATATACCGACCAAGTAGGCCAGCGAATACCAACGTATTGCTATCGGTCCGATTGAAAAAATTATCGGCGATATTTCCGGATAAGCCAATCCAATCATTTTTGCTTCCTCTATTCCATATTGCTTAAAAGTATATTAAGAAAAAACGGATAATCCACACATAAAAAAATATTATAAACATCTTTATTTTTAATAATATATTCATCGACAATCCATTTCAATAAAG
>CAMAJR010000001.1 GCA_945835885.1 uncultured Alphaproteobacteria bacterium | reverse complement strand
TGCATGTGTTAAGCCTGCCGCCAGCGTTCGTTCTGAGCCAGGATCAAACTCTCATGTTAATTGATGATAAGTTCCATCCTGTCTATTATCTTACTCATAAAGAATTTTCTTGGTTCCTTTAATCTCGATATATAGACTTTATATTCTTTGATATACCGCCTACATATCCTCTTATTCTTCTATATACGATTTTTTATAACTGCGACGCGCTCACCGAAAACATCATCACTTAAAAGCTCCATTCTCGCGCTTCCGCACTCACCTTCCCGCTCAACGTTGCCGTATCGCGGCCGGTGATTGGTCTTATAGCCTACCCTTTTTCCTTTGTCAACACCTTTTTTCATTTTTTTTTGCATTTTTTTGTGAATTTTTTATAACTTATTGATTTTTCTTGTTTTATATTTTGTAAAAAATTTGGGTATAATTTTCACAGACATTATTTTTAAACCGATTTAAGGCGTCACAACTTTTCGAAAAAAGCACAACTTTACAAAAAAACTCTCAAAAATCAAAATGTTAAATATTTCTTAATTATTTTCGAACAAGATTCGGATAGATTCGGGGAGATAAAAATATGAAATGGACATTCTTTACTTTCGGCGGCAATTTTATGTGGGAAGACATTTATAATTACCAAGATTGGGTGATTCAGCGCAATCTTGTGTCTCAAAAATGCCGGTTGCTTGATCCGTTAAACATACGGCGGTATTCCGGTTCATTTGAACAATGTAAAGATACACTTTTAAAATATATAGAGGCCTACGAATTAGATGACTTGTATGAAGATACAGTTATCATATTACACGGATTCGGCCACAGCAAAAAATCAGTAAAATATATCGCCGAATCGCTTAAAAAATATAAAATGAACGTTATTTGTCTCGGATATCCGTCGCTCAGACGCGGGATTGTCTACCACGCGACAATGCTTTCTATTTTCATTAAAAACTTAGATATTAAAGGAAAATTATATATTATCAATGTCGGCGCAAGTTGCCTGATTACACGCAAATTATTAACAAAAAGCAATAATTACAGGCATTATAATATTGCCCGAATATTAGATATAAATCCGCTTAATTCCGGAAGCGACTTAGCCGAATTGTTGGCAAAAATGTCTTTATTCAATTTCTTTTTCGGTCCGATGCTTGCCGATATTGCGACTCCGAAAGCTATGGCTATGCCGCGTCTGCCGCACGATATTGAACATGGTATTGTTTTTGCACCGGTTTCGGCTCATGATATTGCAAAAAAAATGTTAGCGCGTTTTGACAGCTTTCCGTTTTCGACTCCGCCAAGTGAAGAAACTTATGCCGAAACGGTTATGACACTAGAGCAAGCTTATTATAATCCGCTCAAAAGTCCTGAATTAGAAAGAGTATGCAGCAATTTTATCCGATTCGGAAGATGGACAGACAATGAGACCTTATCGACAGAATCTCTTGCCGCTATGAAAGTTAAGAGAATTTCCGAATAATCACAAAAATTTAACAATTCTGTCATATAATTTTAAGAAAATTATGCTATGATATAATATACGAAGCAAGTTTATTAAGGATTTTGTGTATGAAACTTATGCGACGGTTGTGTTTTTTGTTTTTGTTACTCTTAACCTGCACTGTGTTTTGGGGACCGGACGCATATGCTCAAACCGCGAATCCGGAAACACCGAGCGAGCAAAACGGACCAATAGGCGCGCAAACCAATGAGGCAGTCCGTTGTGATGAACTTACCGATGATCAAAAGAAGCAAGTGGCTGAAGAAGCTTATAAAAATTTGGCTGATGCACGCGACACACTAAAGAAAATGGCTACCGAGGTTGCTGAAAATATTGAAGCGGATAACGGTGTATGCCACTATTTGCATGAAACGGGATGGCTTGGTTTAACTGAAGAAACAGCCGACGAATCGGGTTCTGAATTCAGTTTTTCCGGTGATGTTAAAAGCGGTGCCCAAAAAGTTGATGAAATACTGACCAGCAAACCAAAAGGAAATGCCGTAGATATTGTTGATGAGATGATTGACGGCAAGGTAACCGCCGCCGGTAAGACCGTCGATTTGAAAGAAATCACAGACTGGAGTTTTTCCCAACTTTATTCCAAAGTCCTTGACTCGTCAAACGGTGTCGAATCAATTTATAACTGGGCCAAAACTGCGCAAGTCGGCGATTTTATGCGTCTTGACGCAAAAGACAGCAAATTAATATGTGCCCGCGTTCAATGTGACACAAGTTGCGACATAATGTATAAGCATGATGCAAATTCGTATGTTTGTATGCGTTCGTCATCTGCTTTTCCTTTAAAAGACAGTGACGGAAAATGCTATGAAAATAAAATAAATTGTTATCCCGGCGTCGGTTTGGGAGGCAGTAATTGTGTAACAACCAAAATAGAAAAATCCTGCACTGTGCGACTTCCGATGGGTGAACATTATAAAGAACAAGCGGCAATTTTCCACAGCCCTGATGAAATTCAAAGCAAAGTTACCAAAAATGAAAACACGAAAAAATGTTTGGACGCTTTAAAAGGTTTGTCCGATGAACGTGAAGCGTTTGTTAAAAGCCGAATCCAAGCCAAACACGCTTTGGCGATGCTTTCCGGTGACACCCAATGTTCTTGCACCAAAAATGCACAAGGAGAAGTAGAAGCATTTTGCCAATCAGAAACCGAAGATGACGATAACAAAGCTCGAGAATGCAAATCCGTCGGTGAATATCAGGCAGAATTGGCCGACACTTGTCCGACTTGCGAATTATTAGCCATAATCGCCGCCGCCGCACAAAGCATATCCAAAGGAGCATTTGACGCCGTTGCCAATGACCTGATATCGTTAATCGGAATCGGTTTTTTGATTTATATCGCCTATATTACACTCATAACCATTGCCTCACCGGAAGCACAAAAAATCAGCAAATATTTAACAACAATCTTAATTCAGGGTTTTAAGGTAGCCATCACAATTTTAGTATTACAAAATCCGACGGTTTTATATAAAGAAGTGCTCGGTCCTATTTTGGACGGCAGTGTCGATTTCAGCACATCATTAATGTCCACAACGGCCGGAACCGCTGCTTCTCAAGGCGGAAAATATGCATCAAAGTTTGACGGGCAAAACGAATATCTCGACGCTAAAACCTTGCAAAATTTAGTTGGGGTTGCAGACAGTTTAAACCGGGAAGCAACAATGATGCCGGCCATAGGTCGTGCGCTTATATGCCGCTCGTTTGATCCGAAAGGCACTTTGCAAAAAATTGCCGCTAAATTTGTGCCGTTTCCGTATCGTTTTTCTATGTGGGTTGAAGGGGTGATTTTACTCGTCTTCGGCTATTTAATTCTGTTAGCTTTGGTTGCCTATATGCTTGATTGTATGGTCGAACTCGGCTTGGTGTGCGCGATTATGGCTTTTTGCGTCGCCTGTTGGCCGTTTAAGATGACTTCAAATTACACAAAAGTCGGATGGAATATGTTTTTGAACGTTTTCTTCAACTTTATTATGATGGGTGTTATTGTTACGGCAATTGTCAACATCTCGGCTCAAGTAGTATCCGGCGGCATTTCAAAGGAAGAATTTGAAGTGTTGGTTAATGGCGACAACGTCGACGCACTTGCCGAACAAATGAGTATCGGCGGCTTACAAATGCTTGTTGTGTTTGTTTGCTCCATGATGTGTCTGAAACTGCCGAAAGAAATCGGTCGATTAGCAAACAAATTTGCCGGCGGTGCGCAAATTTCCATCGGTTCAGAATTGGCCGGTGCGGCGGCTCAGACTGCCACTAAAGCTGCTGTGGGTAACCCATTGCAAAAAGGTTCTGACGGCAAGCGTCATTTGGGCGGCGCAGCCGGTCTGGCGCTGAAAGGCGCAAAGAATACCGCCGGCTCTATTGCTGAGCATTCCGGCTTAAAGGGTGCAGCTTCTGCCGCCGGCAAGGCCATAAAGAACAAATTCAAAGGTGGCAAAGCAGGTTCGGACAGTTTTAAGAAGGATAAGTAATCAAGGGGACTCAAAAGATGAAATCGGCATTTATCACATTGATTATATTTATCGCGATTTTCGCCGCGCTCAAGGCCGGAGCGCTGGATATTATCGGCTCATCGGCGTTTCATTACTTTTCCTTTGCCTTGTTCATCGCTGTTTTTGCCGCAACATACTTTCTTATCGGTTTTCAAAGTAATGACACCGAACAACGAAATCTTCCCACACAACAAGATTCTGAGCGGGAGGTTTCCGATGATAAATAAAATTCGTATATTGTTTTTACTTTTAACCCTCGGTGTTTGCACCGTGTCGTCCGTAACGTATGCGGCAGAATGTTCTGAAGAAGTAAAGCAAGATGCACGCCAAAAAGCAAAAGATGCAGCTAAAGAAAGTTTTAACCGTGTAAAAACCGATGCCGAGGCCTACAACAAATTAGCTCAGCAATACTTAAATCAATGTGATGCTCAGGTTTCTGCCGGTACACCTGTCGGCTCGTCAGAAAAAGCCATATCCGCAGCCAGTCAGGCAGGCATCAAATTAGATGATCCGGCAATTCATCAATATCGCAATATTTCTTGGATTGGTCCGACTGCTATGGGTTGTTCTGCCGCTGCCAACTGCTCATCACAAAAAATCGCAGAATGCAAACAAACAGCTGCAAAAGCATCTGACGCCTTAATCAAACTCAACAATTCCATACACGCCACCGAGCAAAAACTTTATGCAACCACCAATGAAGCTATGACCAACTGTCAATGTGATGAAAACGGCACACCGGACTGCTCCGTTGTTGACCAGAACGCCGATGAAGTTGAAGCAGAAGGCGGCGAGTGTCAAATTACGGGCTTTTTGAATACCCTTTCCGCTTGTCCGTTGTGTCCGGTGTTTGAAGTCGTTATGAAGACCAATGCCGATATTGCGCATCTTGCCTGGGAAGCGACT
Organism: uncultured Alphaproteobacteria bacterium; assembly: GCA_945835885.1. GTDB lineage: Bacteria > Pseudomonadota > Alphaproteobacteria > RF32 > CAG-239 > RUG410. The sequence goes on along the minus strand of CAMAJR010000001.1, from coordinate 71,699 downwards.
GCGGAACCCTTAAGTCAAACGGTCGGCATTTTCTTTTTGGTTTTGTTGGCGTTAGAGGTATTAAAAGCGATTGCTTCCGTCGGCGGCACCAAACCGAGCGCCATAATTAAAAGTGTGCTGGTTCTTTGCTTAAAATTCGGCATAACACTCGGTTTGCTCAGCAATTCGCATTATATTTACGGCTTATTTATTTCACCAATCACGCAGGGCAGTTTAGAACTGGGTTTGGCCGTTGCACAATCTTCGGGCGGCACAACTTGTGCGCCGGAGACCGTCAGTTCGATTTCTTCTCAAGAAATCAGTCCGGAACTGTTCAACAGCGTTATCGGCACAGTCCAGTGTTTTAGTAAAGATGCTGCCACAATGCCGGCAATCGGTATGGGGTTGCTTTGCATACAAGAAACATTCAGTATGTTGCTCAGCGGTTTGATTATCTTATTTTTTGGGATTATGATATGGCTGGCATTTTCATTTTATTTAATTGACGCAACGGTTCAATTGGGTATGCTGTGTGCGCTTGTTCCGCTTTTAATCGCCTGCTGGCCGTTCGGTATGACCAAACAATATACCGCCAAAGGTGTCAAAATGCTGATGAACACGTTTTTCACATTTGCATTCGCCGGTGTGCTGATTATGTTAGCATCGAGTTATGTAACGGCAGCCGTTACCGGCGGCGGTGCTTCCTCAACGGGTGATTTAATAAATGCCATTAACAACAATGACCACAAAAGTATGGAAACCCTTGCTTCCATTGAAAGCATTTCGGTTATAACATTGATTTCTTGCTGTGTTTTTGCTATGAAAATGATTACGCACGTCAGCGGATTGGCAAATCAATTTTCGTCCGGTTCGGGTATGTCTTATGGTGCGAAACTCGGCGGCATGGCCACATCTGCCGCAACCGGTGCAGCCAAATGGGCAGGCGGCAAAGCAAAAAAACTTGCCGGTGCCGGTCTGAAAGCGGCAAGTGACAAAACCGGTTTAACCGCCGCCGCCAAAAAAGGTATGGGCGCCGTTCAACGCGGTTGGGGCAAAACTTGGGCCGGTGCCGGTGCCGCGGTAGGTTTAGGCCGTTTCCAAAACCGCAATGTCGGAAGCGCAACGCAAGAACAAGGCACCGAGCAGGAAAAAGGCCGCGAAGCCGCTCCGGAAGATAAAAAGAATGGTGGTAATGATAATAACGAAAACAATACCACGAATAACAATAATAACGCCGACAATAATAACGGCGGCAATGGTAACAGCGACGGGGATAACAATACCACGAATAACAACGATAACGGCGGCAATGGTAACAGCGACGGGGATAACAATACCACGAATAACAACGATAACGGCGGCAATGATAACAGCGGCGGTAATAACGGCGGCAATGGTAACAGCGGCGGTGATAACAACACCACGAATAACAATAATAACGGCGGCAATGCTAACCGCGGCGGTGATAACAATACCACGAATAACAATAATAACACCGGCAGCAATAACGGCGGCGATGGTAACAGCGGCGGTGATAACAATACCGCGAATAACAATAATAACGCCGGCAGCAATAACGGCGGCAATGGTAACAGCGACGGGGATAACAATACCACGAATAACAACGATAACGCCGGCAATGCTAACCGCGGCGGTGATAACAATACCACGAATAACAACGATAACGGCAGCAATAACGGCGGCGATAATGGTGGCACTTCTGGAGGTGGCTCAGACGGCGGTAGTTCCGGCGGCGATAATGGTGGCGCTTCTGGAGGTGGCTCAGACGGCGGTAGTTCCGGCGGTGATAACAATACCGCGAATAACAATAATAACGCCGGCAACAATAACGGCGGCGGTGATAACAATACCACGAATAACAATAATAACGCCGGCAATAATAACGGCGGCAGTGATAACAATACCACGAATAACAATAATAACGCCGGCAGCAATAACGGCGGCGATAATGGTGGCACTTCTGGAGGTGGCTCAGACGGCGGTAGTTCCGGCGGTGATAACAATACCACAAATAACAATAATAACGCCGGCAACAATAACGGCGGCAATGGTAACGGTAATATTATCGATTCTCAGGAATATGCTAAAGTTGTGCGTATGGAGATGCTTCAGAATGCGGCGAAAGGACAAGATTCCGACGGAAATAAGTTTATAACAACATCTGATGGTAATGGTTCATACACACAATCAAAAATTGGTAGCAACGGTAAAACAAAAAGCTCTACAACAGTTGACAAAGATGGTAATGTAACCGATCGGCTTTATCATAATAACGGAAAATTAAAAAGCATAATCCATATGAATGCTGACGGTAGCAGTTCTTTCCAAAGTTTTGATAAAAACGGAAATCCGATAATTAAACCTAAAAATAAGGAGTCATAAACAAAAACTGAGTATTAACAATATTGCAACCACATACGAATTATGTTAAACTAAAAATAACTTAACGAAGGACAAAAATGAAACTATTGAGGAACATAAACATTTGGAGAATGCTAAAAATAATTTGCATTGTGCTATGCGCAGTGTTCCTCTTTGCCGCTTGCGACAGTCACGAAGAAGGGCAAATCGGTCCGGGTAAAGATGCTAAAGACACTATTGAATCTCAGCACGATTGCTATATGGAAATTGATACGGAAAAAGGCACAAGTAAAATGATATGCCCTTACGAAACAACGGCAGGAGCAAATGAAACACCGGAAAAAAACAGTGACTTCAAATCCGGCTCTCAGGATTGCATTCAGGCCTCTCTCCTAAAATTAATATACAGCGGTCTCGGCAAAATGGCAAGCTCCGTTTACAGCAAAGTGACTAACGAAGATTTGCTCTCACTGATGTTCTTGGCTTTTTCGATTTGGATGGCTTTTCAGATTTTGCGGCATATTTCAGCAACAACACCGGAGTCTTTGGGTGAATTTTGGACCAAGATTTTACGCAAAGCAACACTTTGTGTGGCGTGCGGTATTTTAGCATCTTCGCCGGAGAACCTTTATTATGCCGTCAATACTTTTGTTTTGCCGATTTATGTTACCTTATTGGAATTTGCCTCCGCCATTTTGGAAATCTTAGACAAGTCGAACAACGCCACATCATTGGAACTTCCGACGGATATTGCCGAAGCCAGCGGAGATAACACCGATTCGAATATTCTAAAAAACGGCAAAATTATTGAAGAATACAAACACAGTTTGTCCGATTCCGCCTGTAAAATTACAGATTCTTCAAGCATTCAGATGAGTGAAAACAACTTTCCGAGCGGGCCTGCGGATATGATGGGCTGTATGGCGTGTGCCATAAGCGACAGATTAAATGTCGGTTATACCATCGCCGCGCTCGTTATGAAATCAGACGGATTGTTGATGACTCTGATTGCCATTTTCCTCTTTGTCGTCTTTACTTTTGTAAAATGGGGGTTTGCACTGTATTTGGTCGACAGCATTTTCCGTTTGACAATGATGATTATCATTATGCCGTTTTTGATTTTATTCTTCCCGTTTGAACAAACACGCAAATGGACGACCGTCGGTTTTAAGGTTATTTTAAACAGTGCCGGCATAATGCTCTGTTTGGCCATACTCGTCGGCACAACCGTCTATGCAATGGATAGCTTAGTCCAAAGTGGCGATTACGGAAGTCAGGCATCTTACGTCAAATTCGGAGCGACACCGCTGTCTTTGATATTTATGGGTTTTGTCGTTGTCAAAATATCCGGTTTGGCAGTTTCTCTGTCTGACAGTGTAACCGGTGGCGGCGGTGCAACCAGATTCCAAAAGAAAATGGCCGCATTGGTCGGAACTTTAGCCAACGCTTTATTCTTAATCATTACCATGGGAGCCGGTGCCGCCGTATCGGCAGCCGCAGCCCATTCGCAACGCATTAAAACAATGGTTGAAAAAGCTCAAAAGGCAAAAGCTAAAATCGATAAAATCAAACGCAAAATGAATCAATTGGCCGGACGTCCAAATCCGGAACAAGGACAAGCAGAAGAAGAAGGAGAAGTATGATGAAAAAGATTATACCGAACCTTATACTGTGCTTTATAATGGTAATATGCCTGTTTATGTTGCCAAAATCTGCTTTTGCCAATTACAGTTTAACCGAGTTGCGTATTGCCGCGACCATCGCCTTAGAAGCCGGTGCTTCCGGAGACAAATACAAAACACCGATGGAAAACGTAGCAAAAGTTATTCAAGAACGTCACAAATCAAACTCAAGGATCACATGGTCAGAAGTTTTGTATGGCGGTAAATCTTGGTTTGAGAGTTCACGCGGTTTTGCTTCTAAAAATCAGGAAGAATTGATGAAATACATCAAAAACAAAGCCGGCACAAACTGGCAATATGCATTGCAGTTAGCCCAAAAGACCGTCAGCCACGGTCACGCAAGATTGGTTCACGGCGGAAAAGTCGCCAATGGTTTTATGCGCAATTATAGCGGCACACGGGGAACGAAATTATTTACCGATGCGGTCGGTCACGACTTTTTTAACGCGTATTTAGGTGACCAACATAAAGCGGCATTCAATTTCGGAAAAGAAGCTTTAAACGGCTTAGATGACAACACGCCGCGTCAAACACACGATTGGGATAATGCTGTGGTGGATAAAAACATTAACGGCGCAACCGGCAACAATTCTTCCGGAGGCAGTAGTGGCGGAAACAACACTCGTTCATCACCTAATTACAAGCCGTCGGAAGGCCGCGGCACCGCAGAGGCAAAACAATGCACGATGGATAATATACGGGCAAGTTACGGCATTGGTAAGGATTCCTGTTGGTATTGCAATGTTGTCATCGTTTTAACAAACTCTTACTTAAAAGCGGCCGGTAGCGCCCTGCCGAGTGCTATTGCCTTAGGTAAGCTTATTTTAGAACTCGGTTTTTTGATTTGGCTTGCTTACTATATTTTGCAACAAGTCAGCTCATTCACGTCGGTTGCGCCAAGCAAAATGCTTCAAGACATTTTGGTAATGGGATTCAAAGTTGCCTTGGCATCGGTTGCCGTTGATGCCGCAAATGCTGTCATAGTCGAATACTTTATAAATCCAATCGGCGAACTCGGCACTGATTACGGTATGGCTCTTTACGACAAATTGCTACCGGGGAGTTGAGGAGAAATAAGATGATAAAGAAGAAAATCAGATGTTTTATTTTTACCCTCCTCTGCATATTCTCGGTGCAAATGCTTTCGGCATCGGTTTGTTATGCGGAGACCCCTGCCCCGACCAGCAGCGGCTTGTTTGACGACACCATTTTGCAAAAAATGAATCAGTTTATGCTCAAAACCAATGATGCTTTGCATAACGTGATGATGATTGGAGACGGCTTAATGTGCTACGCCATTCATGTGCACTATCATAAGGTTGAGATTGGCGGCACATGGTATACATTAGGAATCACTTTATGGGAATTTCATTACCCTGATGTCGGCTTTTTACTCGTCGGATTGATAATTTATTTGGTCGGCGTTTGTATGGCTATGAGTGTCGGTATGTATTTTGTTGACATATCATTCAAATTCGGGTTTGCCATTATATTTATGCCTATTTCAATTGCTTTATGGCCGTTTCCGCCGACAAAGAGCAAATTTGCCGATAATTTAAGCATCATCATTCGCAACTCTATGTTGTTTATGTTGGTCGGAATCGGTGTATCTTTCGCCGTTAAGCTCATAAACGTCGGATTGTTGGCCGACGGGGCAGAAAATGATTTTTGGGCAGCCATCGAAAATGATGAAGTTGAACAACTGACCAAAAGCTTTTCTTTCTTCAGCACTCACATTTTAGTTGTCTTTTTCTCTTTGATTTACGGTTTTAAAATTTTAGAAGGCAGTGTCAATAACTACTTGAACGCTTTTTTCAGCGATGCCGCATTCGGTAGTGAAAGCCCAATGCACCACATGGGCACACAAGCAGTCGGTATGGTAACCGAAAACGCCGTTAAACCGGCTCTTTCATACGCCAAAGATGTAGCCACCCACCAAGCGGGCCGCGCCATAGCCGGAACAGCCAAAGGTGTTGGAAAAGTATTTACACCACAAGGCCGCGCACAAATCGGGAGAGGGCTTAAAAACGGTTACAACAGAGTCAAAGGCGGCGTTCAAACCGCAGCCAAGGGCATCACCTTTGCCGTGCATAATCCGGCTGATGCCGCGCGCAACACCGGACAATTCGCCCTTAAGCAATATAACAAAGGTATGCAAAAAGCGGCGGTAGCTGCCAATAAAGCCATTCACAAAGCCGGAGATGCTGCCAAAAGCATTCACGATAACGTTACGGCCTTTGCTCCGATTCCGGGACGCGAAAGCTGGCGGCAAGCTCAAGTCGGCGCTTTCAACAATATGGTCGATAAAATAACCAATAAAGTCGGCGGCGCAACAGAACAAGTAATCGCGCACGGTGGCGGCGCTCTCGTAAAAGCGGCAACAAACCCTGTAAAAACTTACAACAAAGCGATGCAAGCTGCCGGAAAAGGTGTTAACAACGCCGTGCATGGTGTTGAAAACATTGCCCGCAAAGCACAGCGCATAAAACTCGACAAAGATTTCAACAAAGAGGTGAATAAAGCGGATAAACTGCTCAAAACAGGTAAAATCACCCAAAAAGAATACGATGATAAAATTGCAAACGCAGAAAATACGCGTATTAATAAAATTCAAAAATTTGATACAAAATCCAATGAATTGGCGCAAAAAGCATTTATTGCAGGAACAATGCTCCACGCAAAACTCGGCAACAAAGATGCGGATTGGTGGAATAAAAAAAATGACGAATTTAAGCAAATCAGACAAAACGGTGCGACGCTCAGTGATGTTATCGGCGGCAAAGCCGAAAACACAATTGCACACGGCGGCACAACCGTTCAAGCGGCTATCGGCGCCAAACTTCATAATATGCGTGCTGACGAAAATGACCAAATAACAACCGAACAAATGCGTGAGCAAATTGTGCAAAATCGTGCGCAAAAAGCGGCGGAAAAAGCACAAGAACAAGCTCAAAAAGCGTCGGAAAAAGCACAAAAAGCGGCGGAAAAAGAAGCGCAAAGACAACAAGCAGCAGAAGAAAAAGCTCTCAGAGACGCGCCGAAAATTGCGGAAAGACAAGCCAAGCAAGACGTTCAGAACAATCTTAATGCTAAAAAAGATAAATTTAACCAAGCCGCTGATAAATTGCAACAAGCTGAAGCCGAACGCAAAAATGCTCTCAGCAAACTCGGAAAAGCACAACGACAATCCGTGTTCTCTCTGCCGAAAAATAAAGATTTATACAAAGAAGAACTGAAAAAAGCGCAAGACGAATATAAAGAAGCCATCAACAAACTGAACCAAGCCAAAGCAGACTTAGCAACAGCGCAGCAAGAATATGCACAAGCTATTGAGCAGGCACCGGTGTCCAAAACCGCGAAAGCAGTCAGAAAAACCCAAATTTATACAACATCTGCAGACCATGCTTCAATCAGTTTGGCGCCGTCCAAAATACTGGCAACCACTTTTCGCACGGTGCGTCATCCTCAAAAACAAATAGCAAGAATAGCAGAAAACTTTAAGGAATTAAAGGGTGACGACAAGAAAATCATTTTGAAAAAGACCGGAGCAATCGTATTACGCAGTGCCGCGCGAACTATAAACGATACCCGTCGTGATGTAGGAAAAGTAGTTGATACCACCGGAAGTATTTTGACTTCAATGGTGCAAAAATTCGGTGAGGACTTGGCTGATAACAGTTCGCACGGCGGTAGCAGAGGTTCCTTAAGAGAACGCATAGCAGCCCAAAACCGCGAGCAAGAGCAACAACAGGCGGAAGAAGCCGAACGCCGTGCTTATTTCAGCGAGATGAGCGGAGACTAAACAAAGGAAAAGACGATGGAAAAACTGAAAAAAATATATCTGTTGTTAACAATCCTGTTTATCGGAACGATTTTCCCGATTTATCCGCTTATGGCAGCAGAGCCGACCGGTGGTTTTTGCACAAACAATTGTAACGACGTAAAATGTGTAATCGGGACAACCAACGGCCATTTAAATGTAAATGCATCAAGTAACCATATGAACTCACAATGTATGGCTCAAGAAGCGGCCAAAGGTTGTTTTAACTCTGTTCCGGTCAGTTGTGCCGGCAGTTATGCCGGATTGGGTTACCGTCCGAACGGCGCCGGCGGCAACCCGAAACCGCGTAATCACCTCGGCAGCGATATCGGTATGGCGGCCTGCAAGCAAAACGGCAAATACGTTCCGGTCAACGTCTATGCCGCAGCAGACGGAGTCGTAAAATACGTCAACACCGGCGGATGCTCCGGCCGAACCATTGTTATTCAGCATACTAAAGCTTGTCAAAATGCCGCAGAACCAAGTTATAAATCAACTTATCGTCACCTGTTGCAATATAAAGTATCAGTAGGACAAAGCGTGAAAAAAGGTGATGTCATCGGCATAGTCGGCGGTTCAAATGCCGGCTCCATCGGTGCGGCACCTTGCGACCGCGGCGACCAAGCCGGTTGGCCGGGATATTCAACGGCCGGTTGTGTTGCAGCCAAAAGCAAATGCGGCACACCAAACTATGCGATTCACCTGCATTTTGAAATAGAAGACGGTGCAGCCAGTGCTTCATCTTCTCAGGCTTCATCCGCCAGAGCTATGAGTCCGAATTGTAACAATTTACAAGTATTGTGCGGCGGATGTCCGAACAATGCCGGTTCGTGCGGCGGTTCCGGCGGCGGTGTGTTTTCTGACGGATCTGCCGGCAGTTTAGAGGGCGGATACTCCGAATCATATCAAAACAGCGGCAACCCTGCTCCGTCCTGTAATTTGGCAAAATATTTAGATTCAAATGATTGTATATTTTGCCCTATATTCCGCAGTCTATTTAACGCGGCAAGTGCAACAGCCAAAACAGCTAATGATGCTTTATCCGGCCCGAGTAAGGCCTTAGTCAGTGTCGGCTTTTTAATTTGGCTCGCCATTTATATTTTGAAGCACATCACCAACTTTGGCGGAACTTCTACCGGTGATATGCTGAAAGGCATTTTATATCAGGGCTTCCGTGTTGCCGTTGTTTCCCTTATTTTAACCAACGCAATCTATGCCACAATGGATTTAACACTCAATCCGGTTATGCAAACGGGACTAAGCTTTGTCGACAGTTTAAACGAAAGTTCGAAATGCGATGACAGCGCATCATATATGCAAGACATCATGGGCTATAAATCAGGTTCTGATGATGGTAACGGCGGCTTGTCTGTTGATTTAGGAAAATCCATTATGTGCAGCATCAAAAAGCTCGAAGACGCAACCGGATTTATGTTAGGATTGGGTAAATACTCGATTTGTCTTTCTTTTCACGAGTCACATAACTGGTTGTTCGGTTTATTGCCGCACTTCGGATATTTAGCAACCGGATTCTTTTTGTGGTTGGCCGGCGTGTTAGTCTTGTTGACTTTCCCGTGGTGTTTGCTTGACAGCATATTACAAATGTGTGTGGCGGCAGCATTGGTTCCGTGTGCAATTGCCGCATACGCATTTAAGATTACTGAAAAATATCTGAAAATCGTATGGAACTTCTTTATGAACGCAATGTTTAACTTTGTATTTTTGGGAATCATAATCTACATTATTAATATGCATCTGAAAGATTGGATTGGTCTTGATTTTGACGATGAAAGCACACAATACTTAACAAGCAACGATCATATATTTGTTGAAGGATTCAGTGCCCGAGGTTTAGCTGTATGGGGTATCGGTTTTATTAAAATCGCGGCAATATGTTTCTTCTGCTTGACTTTCTTTGAAGAAGCCAGTGATATGGCGAAAAAATTTGCCGAATCTCCGGGTATGGGCGGCAGGAATGGCATCGGCCGTATGGTCGGCGGAACAGTGGGTAACTTAGGAAAAGTCGCCGGCGGCAGTGCCTTAAAACTGACGGCTAAGGGCGGTGTTGGGCTCGTTAAAGGTGCCGGACGAGGAATCGATCATCTCGTCGGCAACAAAGCCCGTAGCGGAATAAACCATATGAAAGGACGTGTTCTCGGTTTGTTACCGGCAAGCAAAATCCGCGATAAGGATACCGGTAAAGTTATCGGATACGAAAAAAAATTTCGCTTGTTTGGACGCGACTATAATCTTAAAGCATCAAAAGACGAAAACGGCGTTTGGTCTTCTGAAAAAATCGTGAAAAAACGTTCTTCCGCCGATAAAGCATTTGAGCAGGTGTTTGATAAAAACGGTAATCCCGTAAAAGATAACAACGGCAATAATAAGTATCGTTATCGCAAGCGTTTTCTCGGCATTACAACCGGTTATGAAGAAATGACATCAACCACCGGTGCCGACGGTAATTTGGTATATATTTCAAAAAGCGGAAAAGGCAAATTCAGTATGGATGCCAACGGTAATTTCCAAAACTATAAAACCCGCTTTACTTACAACCTGAACAACCTGTCAACACGCAAACTGTCAAAAGTCTATGACAAAAACGGACACGTCGTCAAAGATGCCAACGGCAACGATCAATACGAACTCAAGCATCAAATTTTCGGCATAACCTTCCAAAAAGAAAAAATGCAAGCGCTGAAAGATGAAAACGGCAACATCATCAGAGATGCCGCCAATAGCATTGTTTATGCGTCCCAAGATAAGCAAAACAGTTTTTCAATGACTGCAAACGGAAAAATGGAAAACCTCAATATCGACAAACCGTCTCGTGTCAGACGCGGCGATAAACAAGTCCAAAACTATAATGCCAAACGTATCATTAACGATGCAATTTCCACATCAACACAAACATTGGACCGCAACGGCAACGTCATCGCGTCGGAAACACATTTCAACAATGAAACGGCTAAACATCTTAACAACAAAGACGGCACCATCAACAAAAATGCGTTCAATCAAATTAAAAACAAAGCGAAAAATGCCGAAAACGCTGCCACCGCTATGGTTGCAGAGGTTATGAAATTCCGCGGGCAAAAATTGGACATCGCTTATAAAAATCGCACGGCAACAATCTTAGAAGACGGTTCGGTTATTATCAAACAAACCAATAACGACGGTTCACAACAAACAATTCACGCTCAAGTTATCGGTGACCAAATGATTATCCGCAACACCGTCATTGATGAGAAAGGAAACACAACCATCCAAAAGAGCAACGGTATGCAAACACTTACCGAAAAATATACAAGGGTCGTTGATGACACAAACGGTCAGGCGGCCTATATTTATCAAAGTCGTCTTGATTTTTCGGATAATTTGCATCAAAGCAATTCGCACAGCGGCCCGCTCAATGCTCATGGCGAATGGGGACATAATCTTGACCCGCAAAAAGTTATGCTCGGCTTTACCGATAATGATTTCAAAAAGCATAAAGCGCAAATTCAGTTAGCACAAATGCGCAAAATGATGGGAGAGCAAAAATATCTTGCCGCCTTAGATGACAAGAACAGTCAGGTATATCAGCTTTCTACCCTTCTTAACGCCGGCGATATCAATACTCAAAATCGTTTGCGCCAATTGCGTAACAAAATGGGTGCAGAAAAATATAACAAAGCGCTTAAAGATAAATCAAGTGAAGTCTATATGCTCAAACAGCAGCTTATCAAAAACAGTTTATCCGAGAGTGCCGCACGCATTCACGCCGGACAAGCAATGGTCGGCGGACTGGCCGTTCAGCTAAACAACGTTGACAAATTGCTTGCCGACAAAGAAGCCAAAATGACGGCTATCAATGACGGCAAACAAAAAGCAACCATTGAAGAACAGAAGATTCTGCAAGCCGAAATCAATAACTTGAAGAAAGTTCAGACAGATTTGAAGCAAGCGATGGGGATTAATACTCCTAAACCGGAACCTACTCCGACACCGGCTCCTACACCGGAACCTACTCCGACTCCGGCTCCTACACCAGAACCTACTCCGACTCCGGAGCCGATTCTCCCGAATTATGAGAAAATGGTTGATGAAATAGCTCAAAATCAAACATCAATTTCTCAAATGGTGAAGATGCAAGAAGAATTAAATGCTGTCCCTGTTGCACAACGCAAAAATGACCATCTGTTTGCACAACAAGAATTACAAGCAAAAGCGAATGCTATAATCACAGATTTGAGCAACAGTAATATTTCGGTACAACAAATTACAGAGGTGGAACAGTTATTGAATACATTTACATCTTCAAACTATACGGAACACGGTGCCCAAATGCATCAATATGGAGGGAGTTCTGCTGAAGTTTCACCGCGTATTGCCCAAACATTAAAAGTTCAGCTTCAGGCACGGCGGCTTAATTTGGAAGCACAAAATGACAGCATAATGACCGAAGCAGCTGATAAACATAATCTATCTGTTGAGCAATATAAAAATGTTATCAATATAAAAACAGCGTGGATGAATACCTTTAACAGTGCATACAAACACGAAAAAGAAGAACTGAAAAAAGAAAATCAACTTATGTATCATAATTTGATAGAACTAAAACAGGCACCTCAAACAAAAGCAGAAAAGCAATTCTTAAATCGCTGGCAAAATATTGACGATTATCAGATAACGGCGATGGATAGATTTGTTCGCCACAATTATGATGCCCAAACTTATAACGCTTTTTGCGAAGTTCATGGTGTAAGTCATATTTTATCTGCCCAATCCAGACTCTATGGAACCGGAAATGCAGAGATGGATAAACTTGTTCAAAGAAATGAAGAGCGTCTCAGAGGAAGATATTACACGCAAAATGCAGAAATTAATCAACGTGTTAATGCAAAACAGGATAGAGAACTGAGGATGTATGACGAAATTGCGCAGCAAAGAGGTATGACTGATGTTGAATTGCGAACCGTATTGTTAATTCAAGAGGAATGGTATCAAAAACAAGGTTATATATATGCACAACAGATTGACGCGCTTAAAACCGCTCATCCGGAACAAGACACTCTAATGCCAAGTCATATGAATCAGGAACAGTTGCAAATTAATAAACAAATTGAAATGATTGAAGCTATTAAGATTGTTGAAAAAGATAAATATATTAAAGAAAATTTCAACGAACGCACATATGACAATTTCTATAAAATAGAAAAGAAGCACATTCAAGAAGCTCAAACTAATTTGCGCAGATTAAAACAAGAAGCTATACCTCCGGTAGAGCAACCAATATCGACAGAAGAAAGAGCAGCCGGCACTACACGGTCGACGGCATTCGGCGAAACTCCGACATCAAGAGAAGAAAGAGCAACCGGCGCAACACAGACAGAGGCCGCTCAAGACACCTACACTTCCACTCTTGAAAAAGATACTCGTGAAACCGCACTCAGAGAAACGGAAGAAAAAGCCGCCGAAGAAGCAAGTCAAAAAATTGATCACAATAAAGAAGACGCACACAACGCTAAAACTAAATCAGAAGATATTGCTCAACACGCAAGTCGAGCACAAGATGTCGAAAGAGCTCAAACGCACGGTGATTCCGTACGCCTTGTTGAAGAACCGCAACAAGAAACGGTAGCCGAGCAAATCGTTGTCGGTCACTTCTATACCGCCGTTGTCACCGAACAGCTTGCTGTGGAACATTATCAAAAAGCCGCCGGATACGAAGAAATTGCCGAAAACGAACGTAAACAGGCAGCACTTGAACCGGATGATAGAGCCGAGGCACATATCCAAGCAGCAAGGGAAGCAGAACAAAAAGCTGCGGCAGAACGCCAAACAGCGCTTGAGGCAGAAGAAAGAGCCGAATCCGAATATCATAAAGCCATAAACGAAATGGATAATATGACACAAGAACCGACGATAGAGCCGGAACGCACCGAAGAACGTGCCCAAGAGCCGACGATAGAGCCGGAACGCACCGAAGAACGCGCCCAAGAACCGACGATAGAGCCGGAACGCACCGAAGAACGTGCCCAAGAACCGACGATAGAGCCGGAACGCACCGAAGAACGTGCCCAAGAGCCAACGATAGAGCCGGAACGCACCGAAGAACGCGCCCAAGAACCGCAAATCGGCGAACAAAGCACACAACAAGCCGAACAGGAACGACAAGCCAAAGCGACGGAAGAAATGCATGCAGAAGAGCAGCGTAAAGCAGAAGAACAGCGTGTTACGGCACAAAAACGCGAAGAACAACGGCATAGCGAACAACAAATCAGAGACAGTCAAACCGAAATGAAGGCACAAATGGAGCCTTATCAAGAAAAACTGAAAACGGTTGAATACCAAATCGGTAATGTTCGCGCCCAATTAAGCAGCGCTAAGAGTGCTATGGAAGTTGCCGGATTAACGCCGGACGAAAAACGCCAACGAACTGCTAAGTATAACGAAATTTTATCAAGATACAATCAGTTGCGCAATGAGCGAAAATCGGCTACATCGGCCATAACAAAGGCAATAAATGAACATAATCAGCGTGTTATTCAAATCAAAAAAGGGAAAAAATAAGCGCAAATAAATTTTGTATATAATCGCTATTTTTGGCTTGCATTTTGTCCCTAAATGAATATTATGATGTTAAATATTATGTATTTACAGGGGTTAAAAATGGAAGAAATTATTTTCCCAAATCAAATAAGAATGCATCGTCGCCTGCATGGTATGCCGATGCAAGAGTTGGCTGACCATTTGGGTGTCAGTTTGTCTGCTATTTCTAAAATTGAAAAGGGTTATCGCCGGTTAAATCAAGAACAGCTGATTCAAGTTGCCGAATTACTTGATTGTTCGCTACAAGATTTATACGTCAACGAGCAAAACTCACAGCAAGATGTTGTTCAGGCATGGAAACGTGAGCAAGAGCGTCGCAGCAAAATTAATCAGACTGCCGGACTGAAGACACTTGGAGCCGGCTTACGCCATATCCGCACCAATAAGGGACTGACCTTGATTGAAGTTGCCGAACACGCAGATATGACTCTTTCCGTCTACCATCGTATTGAAATGGGACAACGCGAAGTTTCCGATAAAGAATACAAAAATATTGCCAAAGCTTTTTCTACTACGGTTGATAAGCTTAAGGCCGAAATTCAAGCGCTTGAAGCCGGCGGACAGCTCGAAGATATTATCGAACATAACGACACACGTTACAAACTTTTGAACAATGCACGTTACGCTAACATCGGTCTTTCATCTACAGAAAGTGATAATGATATTATGATACCGGTCTACGGTTCTGGTGACAGTGAAGGCAACATCATTATAGACACACGCACCAATTTTAAAGAAATCGCTTGCCCTACCCAGTTGCAGCATAAGCACAATATTTATGCGGTCAACTTGTGCTCTCGGCGTTTGGGCTCTTTATTGTCCAGTCGCTCCGTTTTGATTATTGATCCGAACGAAGTCGTAAGTTCCGGTGACATAGCTTTGTTTTACGCAAGCGATACCGAAACAAAATTACTCAGTATTCGCGAAGATGAAAACGGTCAACTTTACGGTTTGCGTTGGAATCCTGACGAGAGAATAAACTTTTCTAACAGCGATTTGACAAAGTTGCATAAAGTTGCGGTTATTAACTTGTAATAATCTTAATGCTTATGTGATTTTAACAAGAAATTTACTCTCTCTGTTGTAGAATGGAGAGAGTGAATTTTAAGAGAGGAGCCATCTGTAGTGTCGGAAGAAAATAATAATCTTGTCACGCAATCGGATAATAGCAATACCGAACTTAATGCAAATGCAGAATTTAAAGGAAATAAAGATGACGAAGAAGATGTCCTTCTGACGGCTCAACGTTATCTGAACATTTTCCACCAAATTCACATTTTCAAAGAGTTCCGACAAGAACAATTCAAGAAACAACTTCTTGAAATACCTCAAGAAATCCGCAAAATTATTGCTTTATTACCGGGCGGACGCGTTTTGCTTGAGCATATTGCCGAATTGATGGAAGAAGCCGGAAAAAGAGATCCGGCCCTTGATGCTTTGTTGCTTTCTCTTTCGCAAAACGACCACTTTTCCGACAATAAAATCGCCGCGGCACCATCTGCGCCGGCATTAGCAGCACCGGCAGGCGTTCCGGCAATCGCACCGCAAGTTGTTTCAGCTCCGATAGAATTAAGCAGTGATTTTACCAATGCATTGACCGATTCATTTAAGGCGTATTCGCAAAATCTGAAAGATTTATCGGCAAACATTCAAAAAATGGCTCTGAATACACCGACACACTCTGCCGGAAGCACTCCGAATAATGATTACACCAAGGCGTTAACCGCTTCCTTTCAGTCCTACTCACAAGACCTGAAAGATTTAACTTCCAGCATTAAACAAATTGCGGAGAGCCATCATTCGGCACCGTCAACTTCGGCATCTTCCGAACTTGACGGAGAAGTTGCAAAATCGCTGACAACATCGTTTGATACTTATGCCCGCAACTTAGAGGATTTAACCAAGAGCGTAAAAAAAATTGCCGAAAACCAACACCAAACTCCTGTTGTATCGGCATCTCCGGCATCTATTGAACTCGGCGGAGATTTTTCTAAAGCCCTGACGGCATCGTTTGAGGCCTATTCGCATAATTTGGAAAATTTAACGGAAAGTATCAAACAAATTGCTACAAACAATATTGTGCAGCAAAACACTTCTTCCAATGGTGTATTGCTACCGAATTTTACAGATTCAATATCGACCGTGCTTAAAGAAAATGCACAACAGCAAATGAATGTTCTGAAGTCGTTCGGTGAAATGCTTTCAAAAACAATTACCGATTCGCAACGCGAATTGATTTCTTCAATTAAAACCTCAAATCACAATTCATCAATTTTTGATAAATTTATGCAAGTGCCGACTGAAGATGCGACTAATTCAACACCTTCCGCTCAAGCAAAAAATCAAACTTCTTACAGCGCGCCAAACAAACCGAAACCGGTGAGCGTATTAAGTGCGTCCGCTTCCGAAAATATTGAGGCAGATATTTCAGAAAAAGTTTCTAAGTCGGTTATCACACCGCAAAAGAATACAAGCACCGAAAAGAATGCGCCGAAACAGGAGCCGAAGAAAGAACAAAAACCGGAAGTTAAACAAGCGCCGAAACAAGAGCCGAAGCAAGAACAAAAACCGGAAGTCCGGCAAGCGCCGAAACAAGAGCCGAAGAAAGAACAAAAACCGGAAGTTAAACAAGCACCGAAACAAGAGCCGAAGAAAGAACAAAAACCGGAAAAGAAGGCCGATTCGGTTGTGAACGATTTATCTCAGGTCAATTCAAACTCCGAACACGATATAAGGAATAACGATTTGGCAGACAACGAAATTGATATTAACGATATATTTGCGCAAGTCGCCAATTCCTTACATTCGGAAAATACGCAAAAGAAGGAGGACGACAGTCTGCAAGCCGATTCTTTTGCACAAGCTTTTGACACCGTTTTTTCGGATTCGACGAAAGAGATTGACGATATTGCGACACCGGCTTCCGAGCAAATAACAAAAGACTTTGACCCAATGGCGCAAATTCGCAGCGCACTTCATCCCGACAAACAAATTTCACTTAACGATTTTGATGACGATATTTCGCCAATCTCGCTTTCGCCGGAAGATGATTTGCAAAATGCCTTTTCTGCCGATGATTCTTTTACTGCGCAAAGTAACCATAACAATACTCCGACCGATAACACCGCTTCTGCTTTTGCCGATAGCTCTTGGAAATATATCGGCGGCAGCGATACACCGAACGAAGCTTCGGACGATAACGAATGGGAATACGAATATGAATATGAATACGTCGATGAAAACGGCAACCCGATAAATCCGTCTGACGATAACGTTGAATATGAATACGTCGATGAAAACGGCAACCCGATAAATCCGTCTGATGATAACGTTGAGTATGAATACGTCGATGAAAACGGCAACCCGATAAATCCGTCCGACGATGACGAATGGGAATATGAATATGTTGATGAAAACGGTAATCCGATTAAAGCTTAGCGCATATCCGCAAAAATATATTTACAAATAAAACGTATGCGATTAAACTGAAAACATTGTAGAGGGACAAATTATGGCAGAAGCATATACAAACACACCGCAAAACATCGGACCGGCCGTATCTAAAGACAGCTTGTGGTATGTGCATAATTATATTGTGTTGATTGATTATTACGACCGCACAATATCACGAATCGCAGCCCGTTGCGTGCGCATGGGTAACATTGCTTTGGAAGAATATAAATTTTATCCGTATATTTTAGATGTTTTAGAAGAAATTTGCGATACGGGTAATTATATTTTAGAACACAAAGAACTGCATCCTTATGTTGAAAAGAAAATTGCCGGCGGTATTGCCGCCTTAAAGAAAAATTTATCTCTTTATCAAAAAGAATTGACGAATAATCAATCGCCGGAGATGCTTCGGACAGACCCGAACGAGGCTCAAAAAATGAACGAAGTTATGAGCAATTTCGATAAAGCTGTCGATCCGACTGTCGGTGCCGGTATGAATATCGATGATTTAATGAATAAACTGATGTCCGAAAACGCTCAAAACAATAGCGAAAATAAGCAGAATCAATCATAACTTAACGGAAAGCAAACGCATGAAAAAGTTTTATCAAATAAGTTTTTACATTTTTCTGACAGCTTTAGCCATTGTTTTGGCAGCATGTGTTGAAGATCAGGAAGTCCTTCTTAAAGAATTGGAAGAAGAGTATCAGGAAAGCTTAAAAGTCGAACCTCTAAAATCGGAAAAGCAAAATCCGTATATGATTCGCACGACAGAAGGTGCCAATGCACTCGATTTGGAAACCCCGCTTCGTTGCAACGTCAACTGGGAAGACCAACAAATGATTTTAACCCTGCCGTATGCCAAATCTGCCTTTAAGCTCGAACGCAACGGTCAAAACGACCCGTTACCGCGCTTTAAAGTCAACGGCTTTACATTCGATATGATGCCGGCCGAACAAGCAATGGTGCGTCTGACCAAAGAAGCCGGGATTCGTATTTCGTCAGCTGACGGACCTTATACCAGCATTTCGGCGCAAGATTTGAAGGGTGAATTTTCTGAGGTTATTAAAATGATTGCCGAATCTGCCGGTGTTTATTATTCTTATAATGCTAAAGATAAAATCCTGACAATGAGTCGTCACGCCAATATGACGCTGTATCTGCCGCATTCTCGCCCGATAATGCTTGGTTTGCTTGACGTGATTCGCGGTGCCGGTATTACAAATATTGTGGCAAATTGGTCGGATTACTCGATAACCTTTGATGCCGACATAGATACCCAAAAGAAGATAACCGAACTGATAAAGTTTTTTGAAGGAAGCCCTACTTTAGTGGCCTACGATGTCAGCGTCTTCCGGCTTTATCCGTTTGACCAATCGAAAGATATTGAGTGGAAAGAGATGCTGAACGCGTTTGATTTCGGCTCAATTACCACGGCGCAGACCGGCGTTATCGGTCGCATTTTGACCACCAGCAACGATATTTCGGTTGAAAAATTGCAGCAATTCCTTGGTAATCAAGCAAGAATTGAAGCAGTTTCCGAAGGCAAATTTGTTGTTCCGAACTTGTGGTTGGCGCGGTTTGATATCGGCAAATGCAGTGCACCGGGCGCAGACCCTTACGGGATGTCCATCTTGGCAAAGGCCTCTGTTGAAAAAGGCAATAAAATCTTTACGGATGCCACTTTGGAAGTTACCGACGGTCAAGTCACAAAATTTAATATTAGAAGCAAACTCGGCGAAAATTTCCTGATGATTGGCTTGCCAAACGAACTGTTCGGCATCGATTCGCCTAAGTCGGAAACCATTGTCTTTATGGTTCCGCGTTTGATTCGCACCCTAAAAACAAATGAAAAAGTTAAAAATAATCTTTAATTTGACGAGGTTTTATTATGGCAGATACACCAAATTCAGTTCCACCGAGAAAATTAAGAAAAATCAAAAAGATAAAAACTCAGCCGATTAATCAGCCGACCAGTTTCGGAACCCCGACGAAAGTCAACTATACGCAACCGGAACAGCAGCCGTCGTCACCGGATTCATTTTTTTCAGATAACGGCGATAATATTATCTTTGATAACAACGGTGAAGCAGAGAGCATTCACTTTATTACCGATGCGGAGTTGTATAATGAGCACACTGAGTCGATGAAAGATATTATTCAAAGCAAAAATGTTCAGATATTGATGTTTATTGCTTGTTTAATCGGTATAATACTCGGCTATATGGTGGCTCCGCGTTCGCGCACCGTTACCGGTCAGGGCTTGGATGGTGTTGTATTTAACCCCGATGTTCCGAGAGGACGCAGTCGTTGCGGTTTGGTAGAATATCAGCAACCGTGCGTATTATATATCGTCAACCCGAAAACGCAAGAAGTGTCGGGCAAAGACTTTTACACGACCGCCGCCAAATGGACGGGACGTGAGGCCTATATGATTGAAGTAAATAATATGCACTACGGGCAACAACGTATTAAGCCGGGGCAGATTGCCGCCATTAACATACCGGCGTTGTAGTTTATTGCCCGATAACTTTCTGCGCGGAAGGCGAAACATACGCTTTCCGTTTTTTTTATTTTTCCCCTGAAAATCAGAATAAAAACGCTTTGTTAAACGAATTTGTTGAAATATGAGCAAAAAATATGACGGTCATCCTGAGGAGGAGAATGCCGACGTGAGAATCCCCTCTCCCGCCGTGCAGCCTCGGGTGTTATAAAGCGGCAATATAATCACTTTGCGGTAGATTGCACAGCGTCTTAGGAGATTCTTCGCCTCCTTCGCCTTTGCCTCAGAATGGCGTGCTTGCTTTTTCAACAATTTTGTTATATAGAACAAATAAAATAAAAAAAATGCTTGCAAAGCGCAAAAAAAGTATATACAAGAGAGCATAATTGTTCGGTTGCGATATTTTGCTTGCTTTTTAAATAAAGCTGTGCTATTTATAGCGCCGAATGTTTGTGTAATGTAATTAACTAAAGAGAAGAAAAATGGCTACACCAAAGAAAAAAGTATCAAAATCTCGTCGCGATATGCGCCGTTCGCATGATGCCTTGACGCCGAATGCGTATCAGGAATGCCCGAATTGCGGCGAACTCAAGAGACCTCATCATGTTTGCCCGAAATGCGGTCAATATGATGGCAAAGATGTTGTTGCTCAAAAGGCGGCAAAATAATCTTTTTTGAACTTATAAAATATGGAGCAGGTTTTGTCTGAAAATAATCTGGTCATATCTGTAGATGCAATGGGGGGAGATAATTCCCCTCGCATCGTAGTGGAAGGGATAAATTTAGCACATAAAAATAATCCCGATATTAAGTTTTTGTTGTTTGGCGACGAAGAAAAAATCAATGTTGACTTTAAGCGTTTTCCAAAAATGAAAGATTATTGCAAAATCATTCATACACCGGAATTTGTGCGCAACGAAGATAAACCGTCGCAAGTTATCCGCAACAAAAACACTAGTATGTATATGGCTATTGACGCCGTGCGCAAAGGCGAAGCCGAGGCCGTTATATCCGCCGGAAATACCGGTGCTTTAATGGCTATATCCAAAATGCTCCTTAAAACAATTCAACGTATTCATCGCCCTGCAATTTGCACGAATATTCCGCATAAAAGCGGTATGTGCGTAATGCTTGATTTGGGCGCCAATACCGAATGCAGCGCCGTCAATTTGGCGGAATTTGCGATTATCGGCAATATATTGGCACGTCATGCGCTTGATATTGCCCGTCCGCGTATTGCTCTTTTGAATATCGGTGCCGAAGAAATGAAAGGCCGTGAAGAAATTCATCAGGCAGCCAAAATGATTAAGAACACCCATCTTGATTTGAACTTTATCGGTTATATTGAACCGCATCAAATCGGTGAGGGATATGCCGATGTCATTGTATCAGATGGTTTTACCGGCAATATCGCTCTTAAAACAATGGAAGGCACCGCAAAACTTATTTCAAGCATTTTGAAAACAACAATCAAAAAATCGATATGGTCCAAAATCGGCTTACCGTTCTTATTGCCGGTTATCTGGGCCTTGAAAAAAAAGATGGACCCGCGTAAATATAACGGCGCAATGTTTGTCGGCTTAAACGGTTTGTCAGTAAAGAGTCACGGCGGGACCGATTCGCTCGGTTTTTCATACGCCATAGACAATGCCTCTAAGCTTGTTCGCCAACACTTTGTGCAAACAATTCGTGATGAAGTAGAACACGTTGATTTAGACGAATTATCTCAGGACATATTATACGATGTATATTAGAAGCAAATTAGTCGGCTTTGGGCACTATTTACCGAATAAAATTTTAACCAATGACGATTTATCGCATATGGTTGAAACTAATGATGAATGGATTCGCACGCGCACCGGAATTTGTCTGCGCCATATTGCTTCAGAAGATGAAACAACCTCGGTTTTAGCCGGCTACGCAATAGAAAAAGCGATAAAAAATGCCGGTTTGTTACCGCAAGATATTGACTTGTTGATTGTCGCAACCGTAACACCGGATAACACGACACCGTCAACAGCTGCCAAGGTTGCCGGCAAACTCGGTTTTCGTGCCGGCGCGATTGCGTTTGATATATCGGCGGCCTGCTCCGGATTTGTATATGCGCTGACACTGGCAGACAATATGATTCGCCTCGGCCAAGTTAAAACAGCCGTTATTGTCGGTGCAGAATGTCTTTCAAAAATTGTTGATTGGACAGACAGAAACACCTGCGTTTTGTTTGGCGACGGGGCCGGAGCTGCCGTTTTACGCGCTTGTGAAGGAAAAGGAACGGCTGAAGATACCGGCGTGTTAAGCACCTGTCTTTATGCTAACGGCGCACAATTTGACCATCTCAAAACAAACGGTGGCGTTTCCTCCACTCAAACGGCCGGTTTTGTGCAAATGGACGGCAAAGAAGTGTTTAAACACGCGGTCGTCAGTTTATCGGAAGCGGCAGAAACCGCCCTGCAAAAAGCAAAAATCAGCAAAAAAGATATTGATTGGCTTATTCCGCATCAAGCGAATATCCGCATTATTGAAAGTGTCGGTGAACGTATGGAACTGCCGAAAGAAAAAGTTATCGTATCGGTTGACCACCACGGCAACACCTCGGCGGCCTCGATTCCGTTGGCACTTTCCGAGAATATGGAAGCCGGACGTTTTCATAATGGCGATGTCATTGTTTTAACGGCGATGGGCGCTGGTTTTACTTGGGGCGGCGCAGTCATTCGACTCTAAAAGTCTAAAAGTCAACAAAAATTCTTAAAAACCGAAGCAATTCGGTCTTTTTTTTGTAAAAAAAACTTAACTTTTGTCTAACAGTAAAATAAAATGAAGTTATAATTGAGCATTATAAGGAGAAAAACAATGGCTGATAAATGGAAACAAATTGCAATGGGGACAGTTATGTCTATTGCCGGCGTTCTCGTTTTAACATCTTGCGAGAACAAAAACGAGAACCAAGAAGAAAATAAAAAAACGCAGACAGAATTGTCAACAAATAATTTTGAAAATTGGACTGCTGAAAAAAGCGGAAAATCCGATGGCAGAGAATCCGATGACAGAAAATGAACAGAAACAAAACGTCCAACAATCCATTCGGACACTATTGATAACAGTAATAACTTTTTCACGCCTCATACAGAGGAAGAGCGCGTGACTATCACAATTTCGGGAAAAACTTACGAATTTCCTGCTCCTAATAATCCTGATGAAGAACAAATTTCCCAAAAGCAGCCGGAGTCGGAAAAGAAGAAACCGCCAAAGGGCTCTTCTATCCGTAACGATGCGCTTATCAATGCTTTGCTTGAACAAAAGAGCGGCGGCCGCGGCGGCAAAAAATAAAATAAGAAATATTTTGCAAAAATCCTTCAGCATCACACTGAAGGATTTTTTCTTTACGCCCTGTTAAATAAAAAAATGATTATCTTGTCTCTTTATAACGCCCGAGGCATTGAGCAAAAGCACGCGATTCTGAATGCAGCGTCAGAGAAATGAAGAATCTCCTAAAACGCCGTGCAATCACCGCAAAGTGATTATATTGCCGTTTTATAATGCCAAAGGCCGCACGGCAACGCATAAAATCCTCACGTCGGCATCCGCCTCCTCAGTGACGGTCAGGTTTTCAGACATAATCCGTTATCCGCATTTTACCACGAATATGTGGTGCGACGAATATATTTGCTCAGCCGTCTATAAGGGCAAAGTAATGAGAACCCTCAAGCCTCCTAATTCGCTGTCGGACAATTCTATTGAACCGCCGTGAGAAACCACCACATCTTTCGCAATCGAAAGCCCCAAACCGACACCGCCGGTTTCTTTATTGCGAGAGCCGTCAACACGGTAAAACGCCTTAAACACATCATCGCGTTTATCCGCCGGAATACCCGGTCCGTCATCATCAATACTGAGCTGAACGTGCTTTGCATCACTATCGAGATGCACCGCAATCGTTTTGCCGTAATGGAATGCGTTTTCAATCACATTGGTAATTGCACGGCGTAACGCTTGCTCACGTCCCTGCACGGCACTCACATCATAGTTCGTTGCAAACCGAATCATAGCATTTGAATTTTTGCGATATTTGCCGATAATGCTTGAGATCATCTCGTTAAGGTCGATAAAGGTCGACTTTTCGCCCCCCTCACCGCTAACAAACGCCAAATAGCCGTCGAGCATTTTCTCCATCTCGTTGATATCCTGCACAAACTCCTGATTTTCTTTGCTGTCCGGAAGCATTGCCATTTGCAATTTCATTCGAGTCAACGGTGTGCGCAAATCGTGCGAAACACCGGCAAGCATTTGTGTGCGCTCAGAAATCTGACGTAAAATGCGCTCTTTCATTTTAGTAAAGGCCAAACCGGCACGACGCACTTCAACCGAGCCGTATGGCTTAAACTTGGTATTGATACCTTTACCGAAATCCTCTGCCGCATCAGCCAATTGCGCAATCGAACGCACTTGAATCCGCAAGAATAATGCCGCAACCACAAACAAAAACAGCGCGCTGCCAATCATCCACAGCACAAAACCGAAAATCGACGTGCTGAAAATATTTTTCACCGGCGTGTTAAACACATACAGCCCGTTGTCGGTATCTATCAACACATTCAAATTCGAGTGATGCGATGTTAAGAAAACTTCCGTATTTGCCACCGGAAATTTTCTATCTAATGCCTCATTAAAATAGCGCGTTGCAAACTGGTCGTGTTTTTTATTTTCACGCCAAACAGAATGCTTGCTGTCATTATCATAAAAACTGACATCAAGCCCATATTGTGTTGCCGCCATTGTTTTAATACGCTCAAAATCAAAATCTTCATTATGCATTTGAATAATAAATGCCATATTCTCGGCCATATTATCGGAAAGTTTGCGTCCGACACGCGTCCAACTGCTGTTCAAAAACGTATAAATCGACACCACTTGCACCACAATCAGCGGCACAAAAATCAGCAACATTGTTCTGAAGAACATCGTTTTCGGCACAAACTTTCGTTTCATCCACGACAAAAACCCATCAATCTTTTTTGGAAATCTAACGTGCATTTTTCTCTCCTATTCTGTTAACAACATATAACCTTTACCGCGCACTGTTTGCAAATAGCGCGGATTTTTTGAATCTGCTTCGATTTTTTTACGCAAGCGCGTGATTTGCACATCAATCGAGCGCGGACTTTGTCCGACGCCGAGTAACTCCGCCAATCGTTCACGCGTAAAAATCTGCCCGTTTTTTTGCCCTAAAATGCTCAAAATCGATTGTTCTACCGGCGTAATATGGATTGTGCCGACATCACGACGGCTGAATTCTTTTGTGTTTAAATCATAACTACATTCGCCAAACTTCAAAATCTGCACATTTTCTTTTTGCTTGGTCGGAACGCGGCGCAATATATTATTAATTCGCAGCACTAATTCTTTTGGTTCAAACGGCTTTGGCAGATAATCATCGGCACCGGCCTCTAAACCGACAATACGGTCCTCAGTTTCTCCCATAGCGGTCAACACAATCGCCGGAATATCGCTCTCTTTTCTGAATTTGTGCAAAAATTCAATACCGGTTTCATTAGGCATCATCACATCAACAATCAGCAAACTAAAACAATATTGCCTTAAGAACATTCTCGCATTTTCGGCATCTTTGGCACCGGTCACGGCAAAACCGTTTTCCTGCAAATAACGTTGCAACAAAGCACGCAAACGTGCATCGTCATCAATAACCAAAATATGCGGACAATCACTCATCATCGGCGTTTATCCTTATGCCTTCTTGTCGTTCGCCCCGATTTTTGAATTTTTAACCGATTTTGATTTTTTGGAAACTGCCGCTTTACTTGTCATTTTTTCGGCAACCGCTTTAACCGCCGATGCCATTTTTTTAATCGGATTCCGTCTGCGTTCTTCTTCCTCTTTGACGTAATCCAAACTCTTTTGATAATACTGATAGCCGGTAATAAACGTCAGAACTGCGGCAACCCAAAGCAACCCTTCGCCGACATAGCTCCACCAAATCCACAAATCTTTGAACAGCATCATCGCAAGCGCCGTCATTTGGAACGTTGTTTTCCATTTAGCCAATTTTGTTACCGGCAAACCGACATTAACCTCACGCAAAAATTCGCGCAATCCGGACACCAATATTTCTCGGCATAAAATTACAAACACGGCAATAACCGTATAATTCCACGTATACATATCCGGCTTTACCAAAATCACCACCAAAGCCGTTGCCACCAAAAGTTTATCGGCAATCGGGTCCAACAAACGACCGAACGCCGATGTTTGATTCCACGCACGCGCCAAATAACCGTCAAGATAGTCCGTAATTGAAGCAGCAATAAACAAAGCGCCCGCAAACATTGCCCAAGCATAAGTATTAAATGGCGCAAACTGAAATACCGACATAAAAATCAGCGGTATCACCATAATTCTTGAAATCGTCAGAATATTCGGTAAATTATACACGAGAGCCTCCCATACAAAAACAAAAAATTAACGTTAATTCTGTTTTTACTATAAACAAATTTTTCAATTATGAAAGTATTTATATATTTTTTCCGCCGTTTTTTTGCTGATACCGCCGACTTTCATTAAGTCAGTCACGCTCGCCGCCTTAATTTGTTCGACCGAGCCGAAAAAGTTCAGCAAATCACGCTTGCGCTTGGCGCCGATTCCGTCAATCTCATCAACGGCCGATTTAAACATCGACTTACCGCGTTTTTTACGATGGGTGCCGATGGCAAATCGGTGTGCTTCGTCGCGAATATTTTGCATATAAAACGCTATCGGCGACTGAAACGGTAAATCAAAACTTTCCCGTCCCATAATATGATAAAACTCCTTACCCGCGTTACGCTCCGGCCCTTTTGAAATCGCAATAATCGTAATACCGCTCAAATCATAATCCGCAAGTGCTTCGTGCACGGCGTGCAGCTGTCCCAACCCGCCGTCGAGTAATATCACATCGGGACGATTTTCATCGCTCATACGCTCAAAACGGCGAATTAAAACTTCTTTCATCATCGCAAAATCGTCATTGGTATTTTCGGTGTATTTGATGTTAAACGTGCGATACGATTTTTTATCAAACCCTTCCGGCGTCGCCACAATCATTGCCCCCACCGCATAAGTGCCTTGATTGTGTGAATTGTCATAAACCTCAATTCGTTGCGGAATGCGCGGCAAATCGAAACAACGCTGCATTTCGATTAAATTCGATTCCACCGTTGCCGATTCGGCTAATTTGCGCTCTATTGCAGCCACGGCATTTTCGTGCGCCCGCTCTATCAATTTTGCCTTGTTTCCTTTTTGATAACGATTGATTTTTGTCCCGATGGCATCTTCCAAGAACTCTTTATTTTCCAATTCGTGCGACACATAAATTTCTTTCGGCGGTAAATGTTCGGCATAAAAAGTGCTTAAAAAACCTTCTAAAATTTCTTCTTCCGTCATATCTGCCGCATGCTTCGGAAAATACGGTATATTACCGCAATTCTGCCCCGAGCGAATAAAAAACACCTGAATACAAACCATATTTTTGTGTTTAACCGCCGCCACCGCGTCGGCTGACATAATATCGGCATATTCCACGTTATACCCGCCCTGAATACTGCTCAGTGTCCTGATTCGGTCACGCAGAACAAGCGCGGTTTCAAAATCTTCGGCATCACTTGCTGCCTGCATTTGAGCCGACCACTTATCTTTAAGTGCGCTGTTTTTTCCCGCCAAAAACGCAATCACTTCGTCTACCGTTTTATGATAATCTTCACGGCTGATTTTTCCGACGCACGGCGCACTGCAACGCTTGATTTGATATAGCATACACGGTCGTTCCCGATTATGAAAAACGCTGTCACGACACGAGCGTAACCTGAACGTTTTTTGAATAATG
The DNA here is from genome assembly GCA_945835885.1 of uncultured Alphaproteobacteria bacterium. GTDB lineage: Bacteria > Pseudomonadota > Alphaproteobacteria > RF32 > CAG-239 > RUG410. The sequence goes on along the minus strand of CAMAJR010000001.1, from coordinate 43,413 downwards.
TCCATCACATTGTTGACCGCCGTCGCGCTGGCAAAAGGTCCGAAATATTTGCTTTTGTCACGTCGTGCCCCGCGACTTTTACGCAGAGCCGGAAAATCCTCATTCGGGTTAATCATTAAGTGCGGAAATGTTTTATCATCTTTGAGCAAAATATTGTATTTCGGTTCAAGTTTTTTGATTAAATCATTTTCCATCAACAGAGCTTTAGCTTCATTTTCAACAATGATAAACTCCATTTTTTCAACTTCCGACACCATCCGCTTAATATGGTCCGGCAGCCGCTCAAAATGCGTATAAGCCACGATTCGTTTTTTAATATTTTTTGCTTTACCGACATACAAAACTTTGCCGACAGCATCAAACATACGATAAACACCTGGGTTGGTCGGCGCAATTTTGACATAGCCCTTAATGACCTCAATGCCGTGTTGAATCCCCGCCATTTACGCTCCAATCAAAACTTTTGCCGCCGCTCGTGCTTCATCACTGATTATTTCACCGGACAGCATCCGTGCGATTTCTTCCTGTTTCTCGGTTACGGAGAGCAAACGCACCGTCGTTGTGGTTGCGCCGTCGGCATTGAATTTTTCCACCTTAAAATGGTGTGCGCCGAATGCGGCAACTTGCGGCGAATGCGTTACCACCAAAACCTGCTTGTTTGCACCGAGTTGCGCCAATTTTTCACCGACTGCCTGCGCCGTTGCGCCCCCGATACCGGTATCAACTTCGTCAAAAATCATTGTTTCGATTGCACCGGCTTGTCCTAAATTAACCTTAAGTGCCAACATAAAACGCGCCAATTCGCCGCCCGAGGCGATTTTGCTTAAACTGCCGAAAGGCGTGCCGACATTGGTCGATACCATAAAGCACACGTCATCATAGCCGTTTTCGTTCCACATATTTTCAGCTTTTTTATTGATTTGCGTTTGAAATACGGCCTTTTCCATTTTAAGTGCCGGCAATTCACGCCGCATAGCCGCATCTAATTTTTCGGCCGCCGCGATTCGTTCAAAATGCACAGCGTCAGCTTTCAAAACATATTCATCAAATGCCTGCTTTTCGGCACGTTTTAACGCATTCAAATCATCGGCACCGCGTTCAAGATGCAACAATTTTTCTTCCATTTCATGCCAAATATTCGGCAAATTTTCAACAGCCACATGATGTTTGCGCGCCAAATCCTTGAGTGTGAACAAACGCTCTTCCACACTATCCGCCTCGTTTTGATTTACATTGATTTCACCGAGTGCGTTTTCAATTTCGTTGCTTGCTTCTGTTACATTTACCAGTGCCGTATCTAACATTTCATAAATATTGACGAACTGGTCATCAGTTAAGCCGTTAATCCGCGAAATTGCCGATTCGGCCTGCCGCAAACTATCGCGCACACTCTGCGCCGAGCCGTTAAGTGACTGATAAGCGGCACTGAAATTGCCTGCCAATTTTTCGGCATTCATCATCAGTTGTCGTTTTTGTTCAAGTTCATCAAGCTCATTTTCGCGCGGCTTAATTACGGCAAATTCCTGCACCCAATGCCGTAGATTTTCTTCTTCCGTTTGCGCGTCTGTCAGATTTTTTTCAGCAATCTCACGGGCTTTCTGCGCCTCTTTATAACACGCGTAGGCCTGCTTTAGCGTACTCAGCGCCGCCGGATAACGTCCATAACCGTCCAACACACTTAAATGTGTTGCCGGATTCAACAGCCCTTGATTATCGAACTGCCCGTGCACTTCAACCAAAAACGAGCCGATTTCTTTCAAGAGTTTTTGCGTAATCGGCTGGTCATTAAAAAAGATTTTGCCGCGTCCGTCTTGCGACAATGTGCGACTGATTAAAATATCGTGCTCATATTCCAATTCGTGTTCGGCACAAAGGCGTGCCAAACCGCCGTCTTTATCGGCATACTCAAAAGTACCGCTGACGCTGAGCTTGTCACAACCCGACCGAATCATCGATGTTTCAGCACGTTGTCCCAAAAGCAACCCGAGCGAATCAAGCAATATAGATTTACCGGCTCCGGTTTCACCGCTGAGCACAGTAAAGCCACCGGATAAATCTAAATCGAGTTTATCAATCAAAATCACATTTCGGATTGAGAGTGATTTCAGCATTAAAGCGCCTTTCTACTCTGCGTTGTCATCACCCGCCACAGTTCCGCCGCCAAACAATCCGCTGAACCAACCGCGATGCTCTTCTTTCGGCTCGGCAGCATCTTCTGCATCTTCTGCCGTTTGTTCAGTTTTCTCTGCCGTATTTGCAACGTTCTGCATCTCATTATGCGTTTGATCCAATGTCTCGTTTATGGTGTCATTGGCTTCTTTTTTGCTTTGAGCCATATCATCGCTAATTTCGCTACCGCTGTGGAACCAGCCGCTGAACCAACCGCTGCGTCTTTCCTTTGGTTCATACGCTTCTTCCGCATCGGCATCGTCCGTATCTACGATTTTTTGCAATTCTTGACGCACTTGCGCCAACGATTGTTCATTATCGGTTTTAACCACTTTAGTTTTGTCCGCATCGGATACTGTTGGACTTTCTTTTTCAACACTTTCGACTTTTTCTGTAGTATCGGCGTTAATTTCTTTGACTTCCTCTTTGCTGTTGCCGAACCAACCGTCGAACCAACTCTCGCGCTCGATTACCGTTTTTTCTTTTTCGGTTTCGTTTTCGCCAAACCAGTCATTATACCAACTGGAGTTTTCGTTGCCGACTCCTTTTGCCGAATCTTCGGTCCTTGTCACCATTTTTTCAAGTGCTTCCGCTTGTTTTTCTTCGTTTTCTATGGTTGCCGCATCTCTCTTTTGAACAACCGGCTCCGTCTTTGGCTCAATAACCTCCTTCGCGTCTTCGGCTTTGTCGTCATCATCGCCGAACCAACCGCTGAACCAACCTTTGCTTTCTTCTTTCACTTCTTTGACTTGTTCTTCGGCAGTTGCCGCATCTTTCTTTTGAACAACCGACTCCGCCTTTTGCTCAATAACCTCCTTCGCGTCTTCGGCTTTGTCGTCATCATCGCCGAACCAACCGCTGAACCAACCTTTGCTTTCTTCTTTCACTTCTTTGACTTGTTCTTCGGCAGTTGCCGCATCTTTCTTTTGAACAACCGACTCCGCCTTTTGCTCAATAACCTCCTTCGCGTCTTCGGCTTTGTCGTCATCACCGCCGAACCAACCGCTGAACCAACCTTTGCTTTCTTCTTGCGTTTGTTTTGTGTTTGATGATACCGTCGGTGCCATTATTGCTTTACTCGGTTTAGTTTTTGCACCAATCTTATTCATAATTTTTTCGGCCTTTGCCGTCCATTTCCCGTCCGGATAATTCTTTTGCAGGATTTTAAAATAGCCGTCTGCATAATTGTTCAAACCGAAAATAGCATAAATTTCAACTTCACGATACAACGCTTCTTCTATTTGAATGGTTTTTTGATAATTTTCAAGCACCACATTAAACCGATTAAGCGCGGACAAATAATTACCTTCATGCAAATAGTAGCGTCCGACAATCATTTCCTGACCGGCTTTGTAATCTTCCGTCAGATTCATTTTGCCTGCCGCATCTTTTGCATATTCCGAATCCGGATACATAACCATCAACAGAGTGAACGTTTCTGCTGCTTTTTGCGTGTTTCCCTGATCCTTATCGGCGGCTGAAATCTGGTCATAATAGCACATACCTTTCAAATACAACGCATACGGCACATCTTTATTGCCCGGATGATATTTGATAAACCGATCTACAGCCATAACCGCTTCATCATATTTTTCATCTTTATAATACGCATACGCACCCATCAATTTTGCACGCACAGCCCACTGCGAATACGGATGGTCGGTTTCGAGTGTTTCAAATGCCGTTTCCGCCTTGACATAACGTGTCTTTTCCAGCTCATCCATCGCATAGTTATAAATTTCTTCAGCCGACATGGTTTGCAAATCGATTGAATTTGAACAAGCTGTCAACAATAAAAACGCACTGAGTATCGTATAATATTTTTTCATTTTAATCCTCTGTAATTTCGTAATTTTCAGTATTTTCAAATAATTTTTTCAACACTTCGTTATTGTGAAAGTGACCGCTGTGAAACGCCTCAACTTCACCGATAATATAATATCCCGAAGTCAGCATATCACCGATGCAATCAAGTGTTTTATGATTAACGCATTCATTTTGCACTCTAAAACCGCCATCGTTCAAAATTGTTTCACCGTCAAGCACTACCGCATTATCTAAACTTCCGCCCTTAATCAAACCGATTGACTGCAAATAATCAACCTGATATTTTTCGCAAAACGTGCGTGAGGGGGCGATTTGTGTAGCGAAGTTTTTTTCGATTATATCACCGACAAATTCCTGATGCCCGACAATTGCCGACGGAAAATCTATCGTAAAATGTATCTTAAACGTCTCAGCCGGTTTCAAAATCACATAATTTCCTTTATCGTCTTTAAACGCAACCTGTTTTTTAATTTTCAAAAACTTCTTTACTGCACTTTGCTCAACAAGCGGCACTTTTTTCAAAATATCATAAAACACTTTGGCACTGCCGTCCATAATCGGTACTTCCGGATTATTTACCTCTATTTCGACATTATCAATCCCCAAAACCGCCAAAGTTGCCATAATATGCTCTATCGTGCTGACAATTTGCTTATCGGTGTTACCCAAACAAGTGCAATTACGCGTATCAACCACATTGGAATACAGCGCCGGAAACCGATTATGTTCCTTCAAATCCGTGCGCACAAACACAATACCGGTATTTATCGGTGCCGGCTTAAATAAAAGTTTGCTCTCGCAACCGCTGTGCAGACCGATTCCGCTGATTTCTACTTTCTTGGACAATGTTTTTTGTTGCATTTATAACTCCTAAATCAACATAGAAGGCAATCTGTAAGCCGAGTTCTGTATGCAATTTGCTTTGTCGCAAACGGCAAAGATTTTGCACGATAGCTATTCATCTGCGCCAAGCGTTTCCGCTTGACTGGTGCGACCTACCTCTGGAGCGGGTCGGAAACACCCCGTGTAATTTAATGCCCGAAAGCACGAAACCCTCCTCATTTGGTCTTACATCAGATAGGGCTTGCCTTGCCGCACGCATTACTGCGCACGCGGTGAGCTCTTACCTCGCCTTTTCAACCTTACCGCGAACTTGCGCGGCGGTAATTTTCTGCGGCGCTTTCCCGTGGATTACTCCAGCCGGACGTTATCCGGTATCTTGTTCCCGTGAAGCCCGGACTTTCCTCATCTTCGGATTTTCCTTTCCGAGACGCAGCTATCCGATTGCCTTCAATATTCACAAATAACCCGATTTATAAATAAAATCAACGTTTTTTAAGTATGTTCACAACTTTTAATGAAATCTTAAATATTCTTATATACTTTTTATGCTATAACAATCGTTTAATAAAGGAGATTTGCTTATGAAAAAACTTTTATTGACCGTATCGGCACTTGTGTTAGGGATGGCTGTTGCCACCGATGCCTTGGCTGATTGCAACGGCTTATATGTCGGTATCCGTGCCGGCAGTGCCAAACACGATTATTCTAAAAAGAATCACATAGATATGGACGGTTTGGATTCCCATGTTTTTATGCTAAGCGGTGCCTTAGGTTATCGCTATGATTATTACCGTACCGAACTTGAATATGTTTGGCGTGACAAAGATGATTGGAAAATCAGCGATAGCGGTGCCAATTCCAAACTCGATTTTCAAACGCAATCGTTTATGTGGAATCATTTTATAGACATCTTACCGTATAACTGGTGGTCACCTTATGTCGGAGCCGGTATCGGTTTTACCAAAATGAAATACCACGACAAAACGACATATCCGACAGGTGATGTTGATGATTACACCAGCGGTTACAACAACACCCCGACACGTTTCACTTGGTCTGTCGGCGGCGGTTTGACTTTGAAGGTAACAAACAAATTCAATGTTGACGCCGGCTACCGTTATTATGATATGGGTGCCATTCATAAAATGGATGTTAAAGCGCACGAAATTTATGGCGGTCTACGTTACGTATTCTAATATCATTAACCTTGAAAAGCCGCTGTCAAACGCGGCTTTTTTCTTATTAACGGAGGATAAAAATGGCTGATAAACTTTTCGGAACGGACGGTATGCGCGGTGTAGCCAACACATTTCCGCTTACCATTGATTTTTGCACAAAACTCGGTTCTGTTTTGGGACGTTATTTTTGCACGGATAAACACCGTGTTGCAATTGCTTATGACACCCGAATTTCCGGCTCAATGCTGTTCAGTGCATTAGCGGCCGGATTTACGGCGCAAGGTATTGATGTGTTGGATTTAGGCATTATTCCGACTCCGCTTTGCACCACGCTGACGCCGGACTTAGAAACGGATATGGCTTTAATGATAACCGCCTCGCATAATCCGTATCAAGATAACGGCATCAAGCTCATCAACAAAAACGGCGACAAATTTACCGATTTGGATACAGCTAAGGTTGAAGAATTGATGAAAGCACCGTTCGAGCCGGAATATAACCCGCAGCAAATCGGACACGTTATCATTACCGATGCCGGCATTGACGATTATTTCGAAGCAGTCAATTCCCTTGCCGATGCCAATGCGCTTGCGGGAATGAAAATCGCGATTGATTCGGCAAATGGCGCATTTTCCGATATTTTGCCGTATATCTTCAAATATTTGGGGGCCGATGTCATAAGTTTATCTGATTCACCGGACGGTTACAACATTAACGAAAACTGCGGTTCACAACATACCGAAAATCTATGCAAAACCGTTGTTGAAAAAAATTGCCGCCTCGGTATCGCGGTAGACGGTGACGGTGACAGAATTATTATCTGCGATGAAAACGGCAAACGTTTGAACGGCGACCAAATCATCGCTTATTTAGCCAAATACCTCAAAGAACATAACCTCTTAAAAGGCAACGCGGTTGTTTCCACTCTTTATTCAAACATGGGGTTGGCAAAATATATTCGCTCGCTCGGTTTAGAACATTATGCTTCGGCTGTCGGCGAACGTTATGTAATTGAAAAAATGCGCGAAGTCGGCAGCAATCTCGGCGGCGAAGAATCCGGGCATATGGTCTTGAGTGATTATTCGCGCACCGGTGATGCTATGATTGCGGCAATCGTTGTTTGCTTGGGTATTTTTGAAAGCGGCAAAAAAGTCAGCGAAATCTTTCCGGTATTTGAACCGTTCCCGACCGAAGCCCGCAATTTGCGCTACGATAATAAGGAAATCATTAGCAAAATTTTGGAAAATGCCGAAGTCACAAAGTGTATTGCAGATATTACGGCACGCCTTGCCGGACACGGCTCGCTGATTATCCGCAAATCCGGAACAGAACCGGTTCTGCGCCTCAAAATAGAAGACGAAGATGCCGCCGTTGCCGCGCGTGAAGTCAAAATCTTACTGGATTGCATTAACAAACACGCCTGAACCGAAAGCGCAAAATGTTTGGAAATTTGCTGAAAATATTTACACCCGTTATCAAAGTAATATGGCCGCTGTTCCGTATATTTATCAATCCGAGGTTCCTTTTTCCGATGATTGCGCTTTGGTATCATTCCCCGCGTCCGTGGCGTATTGTCAAAGATTTTTTCGTGCAAAATGTTCATATAACGGCGATTATATACGGCATATTTACGGCGGTTGCTCTGCTTATAAGCTTATCGCAGCACAATTCGGTTGTTTTTGCACACGTTCTCACGTTAAGTGTGCTATTTTTGCTGAGTTTTCCCTTGCTTTTACTGCTTTTCAACCGTGTGCATTACAAAAACAGCAAGCGTATCAATTGGCGCGAAACTTTTCAGCCGGCAAAAGACCTCGTCATTGTCTGGTTTTGCACCACAGTTCTTTGTTTTTTGATAATTTTATTTATCTTGCGAATTTCAAAAAAATAAATATACTAACCATAAATTTTTTCAAAGGAGTGTCAAATGTTTGGTGATATTATTAAAATTATTTTCAAGGTAATCATCTTAAACCCGATGGCCCTTATCGGTATCGCTTGCGGCTATTATATTATGGCAAATGACGGTATGAGTTATATTCATCAAATTATGAGCAAACCGGATGAATATCTTCCGCAAACACTCGGAGTGCTGTGGCTTATCGCTTTGTTTTACGCAATATTGTTCCGACCGGTTTATCATATTGACAGCACTAAAATCAACTGGAAAAAAACCTTTGGCAGTTCGTTTGAACATTTGATAATTATTGCTTGTGCCGCTTTCATAACCTGTATAATTATCAATACTGCTAACATCGACTTAAGCACCAAGTTCGACCGCTATGCCAAAAACATCAAAACGCAGGATGATTTATCGGAAGTTATCAACCAACAACAATAAAATACTGCTGTTTTTAAATCAAAACACCCGCTTGCCTAATGTATGCGGGTGCTTTTTTTTGATATAGAATATTATTTCTTTTCTTTATCCGCATACGGATTATCCGCTTTGCGCACAGTTATCCGAATCGGAATCCCGCCCATATTAAATGTTTGGCGCAAACTGTTCAGCAAATAGCGAAAATACGATTCCGGCAAGCCCTCAGGGTTGCTTGAAAAAATATAAAATGACGGCGGACGCGTTTTGGCTTGTGTAATATACTTCAGCTTAATCCGACGTTTATTTTTACCGAGTGGCGCCGGATTCTGCTCTTGCACATCGGCAAACCACTTATTGAGCGGCGAGGTCGGGATTCGTATATTCCACCGTTCATAAACTTTGAGCAGCGCGCGCATCAGCTTATCCAAGCCCTCTTTTTTGAGCGCGGAAATTGTCACGGTCGGCACACCTGCGGCCTGCGTCAATGATGTTTCGAGCTTGTAATTGAGCTTTTCAAGCGCCTCTTTGCGATTGGCTATATCCCATTTATTGACGGCAATCACCAACGCCCTGCCCTCGTCCAGCACGTTGCGCGCAATCGTTAAATCCTGCTTATCAAGCACCGCATCGGCATCTAACACCAACACCACGACTTGCGCCATATTGGCAGCGTATTTTGTGCTTTCTACCGACATTTTTTCAAGCGAATTCGTCACTTTGGACTGGCGGCGCAAACCGGCGGTATCCACCAAATTAAACTTATGCCCTTGCCACACCCACTCGGTCGTAATGGCATCACGCGTCATACCCGCCTCCGGCCCTGTCAACATACGCTCATCGCCGAGCAAAGCATTAACCAAAGTCGATTTACCGACATTCGGACGCCCGACAAATGCCACATGAATCGGACGGTCATCTTTAATCGGCTCAAAATCTTCGGGAATCATACCGATAGTCGCAACGGTTGGCGTTTCCGCTTCGGCTTTTTGTTTTGCCTCTTCTATTTGCAACAATTCAACATAGAGTGCATCAAAACCGATACCGTGTTCTGCCGAAAAAATAATCGGGTCACCCAAACCTAATTTATACGCCTCGCCAACACCGTTTTCCTGCTGTTTACCTTCACACTTATTGGCTAACAGAATCACCGGCTTATGCGTGCGCCGCACCAAGTCGGCAAACTGCTCGTCATACGGTTGCACACCGGCGCGAGCATCATACAAAAACAAGCACAAATCAGCATCATTTATCGCCATTTGTGTTTGCCGCCACATCCGACTTTCCATATTATCTGTGGTCGAATATTCATAACCGGCGGTGTCAATGACTTCCAAATCCAAATCTTTGAACTTTGCCGGTGCCATTTTGCGATCACGAGTAACCCCCGGCATATCGTGAACAATCGCTAATTTTTTACCCACGAGGCGATTAAATAATGTTGATTTTCCGACATTCGGACGACCGATAATAGCAATAGTCAGCACCTAAACTCTCCTTATTTGTATGCGATGATTTTTGCATTGCGCGTCGTAAAGAGAACATAACCCTGCGCCACAATCGGTGCTGAATTAAAGTCTTCCATCAAATCAAGCTCATTGATTTTTTTGCCGGTTTTGGCATTAAACAACATCACGCGTCCGTCTGAAAGTGTCACCAACAGATGATTATTCAGCATAATCGGCGCATAAACCGTAATATCATCGGCTTTTTTACCCAAATTTAACGCAGATGCCCACAAAATATTGCCGTTATTTTTATCAAGCGCAACCAAATCATGCGTGTTGGCTACAACATACAAAGTATTACCGGACAACAGCGGCGTTTGCGTGCCACCGATTTCTTTTTCCCAACGGCGCGAACCCGAACGAATATCAATAGCCGTCAGCACATCAGCCGTTCCGAGTGCATAAACCGTTTCGCCCTCAACCACCGGTGACGCCTTAACGGTATGTAATGCGGTTGAAGAATATGCCTGACGGTTGGACACAAGATTATCCGACCACAGCGGTGTGCCGATTGTTGCTCCGAATGCCTGAATTTCTCCGTTTGAGAAACCCGTAATCGCCACATCAAGCGCCGGACAATAAGCAGCCGATGCCCCGCCGACCAAAGTCGTATGTTCCATAGCAATATCGTAATCCCACAAAATTTCGCCGGTGCGGGCATCTAACGCAAAAAAGCGATTGTTGATATTCTGCACAAACACTTTTCCGGCGGCAATAGTCGGCGCAATTCTAAGCGGTGCGCGCAAATTCTGCTCCCAAACTTTTGTGCCGTCTTTTGCCTTAACCGCGACTACCGAACCAAAACCCATTGTTATGAAAATCGTATCGTTTTCCATTGTCAGGCCAACCCCTTTCATAGAGGTAGCTTCGGCATATTTATTTTCGCTCGTCAGCTCAACGCGCCACAAATTTTCGCCGTCAGCCAAATTGAATGCGCTCAACATTCCCTCGGCATCAAGCATATATAGCACATTACCTTTAACCAGCGGCTTAGCCATCAAAATTTCCCGTTTTGAACCGCCGGTCCCGAAATCGGTTTTCCATTGTTTTTTAAATTCAATGCCTATTTTAGCGTTTGGAGTGACGTGTTGCGCATTAACATCCGGCTGTAACCAATTTGTAATATTTGTAATCGCCGCCGTTTGAATCCTTCCGGCCCCATCGGCAACATCCGGTTTAAGAGTGGTTACCTCATCCAAAACGGCTATGCGCGTTCCTTGCGGAATTTCTTTTGCAGTGCAAGCGCCGAGAATCAATACGGCAGCACAGCAACCGAGTCGCAACCAAAACTGATGATTGAACATATTTACCTCTCAATATAAATTACTGATTACTGATTGACGCAAGCATATCTTGAATTTTGTTGCGGAAATTTTCTGGCAAATCTTTTATTTTCAAGAGTTTTGTATAAATTTCTTGAGCTGTTTCGACATCTCCGTTTTGAATAGCGGACATTGCGAGCAAATCTTGAGCCATCGGTGCCCACGAATTATTTTCCGCCAAAATCGGCTGTAACAATTCGGCAAATTCATCTTTGCCCATAGTATCCACGCGATAAGTCGCAAGTTTCATCAGCGCAATATGCTTTACTTCTTTATTGACCTGTTTTTCGCTTGCCAATTTTTCAAGTGCTGCCAATGCCTCATCTTGTTTGCCGTCGGCAAGCAGAATATTGGCGATTTGCAACTTGGCAAAATCACTGAATAAGCCCTGATTATCTTTAGAAATTTGCTGCAGATTACCGATTTTTTCTTCAGCCGTTGTTCCAAGAGAATTTGCTGCTACATAGGCCTCGGTTCTGCGCTGATTAAGAGCGGTGCGCCACGCTTGGAATCGGTCAAACGAAACAGCCGCGGATACGGCAATAACCACAAATGCAATAACAAACAAACCGTATTTATCCCACAACGCTTTCCAGCTGTCGTTTTTTACATCTTCATCAACTTCTTGAATAAACGCATCGGTCAATTCCGGATTAACATCCGAAAGGTCGCGGCGACCGCGGACAACCGATTTCTTTTCTGTTTTATTATTCAAAGCTTTAGCCATCATTTTTTCCTTTTCATTAAAATAAAATTTTCTAACACATAACAAAAAAAGTCAAATAAAGCAACAGTTTTTACTTTACTATTTCGCGAATAAGGCAACCGCGTATCCACCGCAAGTCTTCAATCGGCATATTTTTCCCGAAAATAATGTTTCCGTGATGCGCAATAATCGAAAGATAGTAGCGCCCGCTAATCGGATTATGCCCGATGTCGACCGATTCGATTTCATCTTTCGGCAGAGCTTCAAGGTCGGCACGCAGGATTGCAAAATTATGTCCGAGAACGACGTTGTTATCCGTAATAATCAGCACATCTTTGGCAAATAAACCGATTAAAAAGCCGCAAGCAAAACATCCGCATATTGAAACGACGGCGGCAAACCCGATTATTCCGACCAACGATTTTAGCAAATCATAATGCATAATAGACCACACAAACACCGTTCCGAGTGCAATTGTCAACAAAAACATCAAGATTCCGTAGACATCAAAAAAGGCACGTCTTTCCTTAAACACCGTGCGCCCATTGCGTGTGCGGTATTTCACCGATTTCGGAACATTTTCTTCTTTGCGGTATAAAGCATCTGAATGCCAATGTCTGGCCATTTCCTGCAAAGTTTTATTAAGCTCGTCATAATGCTTAGACACCAAGCCGTGGTCGCTCAAAAACAATGCCGGCATTTTGAGCGTATCGGCATAATGATACCAAATTTCGTTAATATCCTTACCCGAAGTAGAAATATACAACGGCACGCGTTTGTTGCGGTCGGTATGATACAACTCGATAATATAGCGATTGCGTGTAATCAGCCCGATTTGATAATATTCGACGGTCAACAAAACTCCGCTGTAATTATATAAACTTTCTTCTTCAACAATGGTCTTGCCTAAAATTGTTTTGTGCGTTACACGAACGTTTTCTCCATCAAAAAAAACGGTTTTACGACGGCGTATGGCACAAATCGCAACCGTCAAAATAATCACACCAAGCGACAAAATCAACACATCAAAAGAATAACGGATAGCAATCAACTGTTTGAGCGTCATTTCCGGCGGCAACTTAAAATCATAACTTTCATCGCTGAAATTAAATAAATAAGCAATAATTTCATACGAGCCGAGCGCTACAAAAAGCAATCCGCCGATTATTCCCCACAGAATTAAATGCGTTGAAAATTTATCCGTTTGCACGGCCGGTATTTTGTCCGTATTTAATCTGAATTTATAGCTGAAATGATTCGGTGCGATAAAAGTCATTTTGTTCTCCCCAAAAAAATCATACGGTAATATTTTACACCCGTAAAAAATTTTTTTCATCATTTTTTTTAAATAATATTTGTTTTTCTCGGATTTAAGTGTAGTATAATAATCGTTGGTTAAAATATGGTGGTATAATGCTCAGTTCTAATATTTTTTATTCCGGCTACAATATATTTTTCAGCATCATGTCTTTATTTATAGGCATCGGTTCGGTATTTTTGATTGCCAATTCAAATCGTTTTCGCAGTATGCTGTTGTTTCAAATCGGCGGTCTGGCAATGATTTTTTTGACATATATTACCACACAGGACCACTTGCTTTACTCACTCGGTCTGAATTTCAGGTTTGCGGCTTTCGCTCAAATAATGACGTCTATTTTGATTTCGGTGTTGTGGATTAACGCCGCCACCGACCTTTATTCTCACCGACTTGCCAATCGGGAAACGCTCACAATTTATACCACATTGGCATTGACCTTGTGTTTTTATTATTCCTTTGCCGGTTATAATTCGGCATATATTACGCTTTTGCGGCAATTATTTCCGCTCATCGGCATAAGTTTATTGTTTGTCGTCAGTGTGCTCAAATTATCCCAACGCCCGTCTGTCGGAAGTTCATTATTGTGTTTTGCCTTGCTTATGCTCGGTGGAAAGTTAGTCGTTTCGGCTTTTTTCTTTGAATATAACCGACTTAATCTTAACTTGTTCAACTGGCTTTGGATTTATGTTTTTACCGTATCCATCATCTTTATGCGCTTTGATTTATACAAAGAAGAATTAGCGCGTTGCTGGAACAGTTTGGATAAACTGAATTTGCAAATTATGAATATGATAGACCTTTCGCCGTTCCCGATTGTGATTGCGCGTTTGAGCGACCGAAAACTCATAACGCTCAACGCTAAAGCATCGCTTTTATTCGGTATCGGACACAAAGAAATCGGTTATCGCCAGCTCAGCGACATTATGATTGACGCTCAAAACAACGAAAAATTTCAGCAAACCATACAAGAAAACGGTTCGGTTGATAATTTTGACGTTATGGTTTGCAATTTAATCAGCACCTCCCCGTTTTGGATGTCCGCCTCGGCCAAAATACTCGAATATAACAACGAAACTGCTGTTTTTATTACCTTCCAAGATATTATCTACCGCAAAGAACGTGAGGCAAATCTGCAAAATCAAGCCAACAAAGACCCGCTGACGCTTGCTTGGAATCGGCATTATTTTGAAAAAATCGTGCCGCAACGCATCTCCGAATGTATCAGGAATACACGCAACTTCAGTTTATTGTTGCTTGATGCCGACAAATTCAAAAAAATCAACGAAACCTATGGGCACAAAATCGGTGACAAAGTTTTAATCGGCTTAGCGGAAATTTGCCGAAGTTCGTTACGAGAAGATGACATTATTGCCCGATTCGGCGGTGAAAAATTTGCTATTTTCCTCAACGACACGGACTCCAAAGCCGCTGCACACATCGCCGAGCGGCTGGTGCAAAATACGGCACAAACGGAATTTAAGGGCGATGACGATGCTTTAATCAAAGTTACGGTCAGCGTCGGCGTCGTTTCTTCTGAAAAAACGGCAAGTTTTGAAGTTTTGATGCGACAAGCCGATGAAGCACTGTATTTAGCCAAACGCGGCGGACGAAACCGTATCGCCCTGTATGATGAGCAAGAAGTAAAAAAATATAAGCGCCGTAAAACCAAAACGACCAAACAAAGAGATATTCATCCGATTTTTCAAAACGAAGATAATGAAGAGATTTCTTTGCTCGGAAACTATGAAAGTAAAATGTTGGAGAAACAAAAATGAGTTGTCCGTATCAAAACATCTGCGGCGGCTGTCCTTTGCGCACTTTAGATGAAGCGTCTTATCGGCGGCACAAAATAGAAAAATTTGAACATATTGTTGCGGCAATTCGACAACAAAATATTCGATTCGGTGAACCGGTTTTTGTGGCGGACGGCTGTCGGCGACGTGCCGAATTGACGTTTCAATACAAAAAAGGACGTGTGCTTTTGGGCTTTAATGCAGCACAAAGCCACGATATTGTCGATGTGGAAAAATGTGTGGCTCTAACCGCAAAACTCAATATCGCACTCACCTCGATTCGAGCATTTTTAGAGCGTTTTTGCGCCATCAAAACAACCGAAAAAATCAAAAACAAATTCATAACCGCACAAATCACACAAGGCGAAATCCGGTTAACCGAAGCCGCCAACGGCATTGATGTATTGCTTGAAATTGACGGTAAAATCACATTGGAACATCGTATGGAAATTTGCGAGTTTGCCAATGCTGCACCGGAAATCGTGCGTGTATCGTCAGGCGCAAAAAATCAAACACCGGAAACGATTATCGAAAAAGCCAAACCGGTCATAGACATATCCGGCCGCAATGTTTTTATTCCGGCAGGAACCTTCCTGCAACCGTCGCAAGAAGGTCAAAACGCACTTATTGCTTTAGTGTTGCGATATGTCGGCGAAACAAGCGGCAACATCGCTGATTTATTTTGCGGGGTCGGCACTTTTTCGTATCCGTTGTCTGCCAACATCAAAAACAAAATAACGGCCGTTGATTCGTCACCGGAGCTGTTGGCCGGTTTTCGCCAAACCGTGAATGCATTGACAATTCCAAACATCGATATTGTGCAAAAAAATTTGTTTAAATATCCTTTGGACGCAACCGAGCTGAAAGCATTTAATGCAATCGTTTTAGACCCGCCGCGAGCCGGTGCCGATGCGCAAACAAAAGAAATTGCTGCTGCAAATCAGGCGGATAAGCCGCAAAAAATTGTTGCAATTTCGTGTAATCCGCGCACATTTGTCAATGATGCAAATACGCTTATCGCCGGCGGCTATCATTTAAAAGAAGTAACCATGGTCGACCAGTTTGTTCACAGCGAGCATTTTGAACTGGTCGCATATTTTGAAAAAATATAAAGGAGAATAATAATGAGCTTAACCAATCAAAAACTGCAACAAATGGCAACCGCTTTGCGCGTGTTGAGCGCCGAAGCCATCGAAAAAGCAAAATCCGGACATCCGGGAATGCCGCTCGGTATGGCTGATGTGGCAACGGTTTTATTCGGCAAATATCTGCACGTTAATCCATCCGCACCAAAGTGGTTTAACCGCGACCGTTTTGTGTTATCGGCGGGGCACGGTTCAATGCTCTTATATTCTCTTTTATATTTTATGGGTTATCCCGACATCTCTCTTGATGACATTAAAAACTTCCGTCAACTCGGTGCCAAAACCGCCGGTCATCCGGAATACGGGCATTTAAGCGGTATCGATATGACAACAGGTCCTTTGGGACAAGGTATTTCTTCCGCCGTTGGCATGGCCTTGGCCGAACGCGTGCTTAACGCCAAATTCGGCAACGATTTATGCAATCATTACACTTATGTTATTTGCGGCGACGGTTGTCTGATGGAAGGTATTTCCGAAGAAGCAATCTCTTTAGCCGGCTTATGGAAACTCAACAAATTGATTGTGCTGTGGGATAACAACAACATCACAATTGACGGCACGGTTGACAAAGCAAACGGCACTGACCAAATCGCTCGTTTTAAGGCTGTCGGTTGGAATACTGTCAGCATCGACGGTCATAACTATGATGAAATTTCAGCGGCAATAGAAAGTGCTCAAAAGTCGGATAAGCCGACATTGATTGCCTGCAAAACCACCATAGGATTCGGCGCTCCGACCAAGTGCGGCACCTCAAAAGTTCACGGTTCGCCTCTCGGACAAGAAGAATTAGACGCGATGAAGAAAAACTTCGGCTGGACGGCCGCCCCGTTTGAAACACCGGCAGAAATTGTCGCAGCGTGGCGCGCGGCAGGACAAAAATCGGCGGCATTATATGATACATGGCAAAAAGCAGCCGCTGCCGATTCTGAATTTATGAATCATATAAATAATGTGTTGCCGCAAAATTGGAACAAAAATCTTCATGAACTGAAACTTTCATCGATTCGCGAACAAACCAAAGCAGCAACACGCAAGGCCTCGCAAATGTGCTTGGAAGCTATTGTGCCGAATGTTCCGCAAATCATCGGCGGTTCGGCTGATTTAGCGGCCTCCAATTTGACATTTGTTGAGGGGATGAAAACCATTACGGCCGTTGACTATAACGGCAATAACATTATGTATGGCATCAGAGAACACGCGATGGGTGCGATTATGAACGGTTTGAGTCTGCACGGCGGCGTTATTCCTTACGGCGGCACATTTTTCGTATTCTCCGACTATATGCGTCCGTCAATGCGTTTAGCGGCCTTAATGGGCGTGCGTTCAATTTATGTTTTAACACACGATTCCATCGGTGTCGGCGAAGACGGACCGACACACCAGCCAATCGAACATTTGGCGGCCTATCGTGCAATGCCGAACATCAACACTTTTCGTCCGTGCGATGTAGTAGAAACGGCGGAAGCTTGGCAAATTGCGATTGAAAGCGAACATACGCCGAGCATTTTGGCCTTATCGCGCCAAAATGTGCCGACTTTGCGTTGGACAACCGGCGAGAACCTAACAGCCAAAGGCGGCTACATTATTTCTGAAACACAAGGCAACGTCAAAGCGACCGTAATTGCTACCGGAACCGAGGTTTCTTTAGCGGTTGAAGCACAGAAAAAACTGGCTCAGGAAAATATCGGCATCAATGTCGTATCTATGCCGTGTCAGGAATTATTTGACGCACAACCGGAAGAATATAAGCACAAAGTCCTCGGCAACAAACCGCGGATAGCCGTTGAGGCGGCTTCTCGCTACGGTTGGGAACGCTATGTCGGTGAAAACGGCACGATTATCGGACTTGACGGATTCGGCGCATCCGGCAAAGGCGATGATGTTTATGCGCACTTCGGGATAACGGTTGACAACATTATCGCTGCCGTCAAAAAATATATCGAATAACCGACTTTTATATAATAAGTGTGGTAATGTGTATATTTTCACAAAAAATGACTTGACAAAATATAAAAAAAATGTTAAAAGTTAGGTCCGATTAGAATTATGGACATATATTTATTTACAAAAAAAATAGCTTATGAAACACATTAAGACTATTGACAAGGCCGTAACATTGGTTACTGTACCTGCCGTGATTTCGCTCACAATGTATCCACACATCGGCGATTACAAAAATCCGTATATCCTTCGCACCGTTCCGTGTGAAGAAAAAAACGGAAAGTTTTTTGATTTGAGAACCGGAGAGCAAGTTCAAAAGACCGAGAACACTCTCGTTTGGAGCAATTTGTCGGGCAGTTTTTTCCGCTATCCCGACGGGTATGAGCTCCTTCTCTCGCGTCGTTATGCCGACAACAAGTTGTTGGTGTTTGAACCGGAGGAGAAAGCTTTTAACCCAGAATCTATGCTGTTCCGGCCGGTTATTTTCCGTGAGGAAAAAAAATCTTATTAATTAAGGCTCCCGTATGATGCTTGAGGTAATCATACGGGAGCCGTTTTTTTTGATATGCCAAAAGTAATATATCCATTTACAGAATAGACACCACTCAAAATTTCAGGCATAATTAAAACAGAATACCAAGGGGTATTAATTCTTAATGTATTAATAGGAGAATAATGATGAAAAACAATCAATCAGGTCGTTCCATGATCGAAATGCTCGGTGTGTTAGCGATTATCGGTGTTTTGTCGGTAGGCGGTATTGCGGGTTATTCAAAGGCAATGGCCAAATATCGTGCCAACAAAGTTATGGAACAAATTTCTATGTTTGTGACCAACACGCGCACAATGTATGCACAACAACAAACATATATGAACTTAGGTAACACGATGGCCGTTGATATGGGTATTGTGCCGGATGATTTAATTGTGGTTGACAGTGATGGAAAACCGACCGGAGCTCTCCGTAATGTGTTTGGCGGACCGGTTCAAATTGCCCCGTCTTATGTGAATGACGAAACAGATAAGAGTGCATTTATCCTTTCGTTCTTTAATATGTCACGCGACGCCTGTATAGCAATTGCCACCTCTGATTGGGGTGCGGGTTCTTCTTCAGGTTTGCTCGCTATGCATGTTTATAACGTTGAAGGTTTGACCAGTGTAGATGTCGGCGGCACTATGGAAACACCGGCTGAATCTGCAGCAACAGACACAGTTTTAAATGCCGTAACAACGGCAAATACCGGTAGTGCAGACGACGGAATCGCTGTTCCGGGTGACGCAGTGGTTGGTATTCCGATGCGTATTGATCAAGCACGCACGGCCTGCAATTGCGCAAACAAATCAACTTGTGCAGTCAGCTGGAAGTATTATTGAGAGTATTAAAATCATAAGACACCTAAAAAAAACGCTCTCGAAAGAGGGCGTTTTTTTATCAGAGATTTCGGTAAAGCGTAAAAAAATTAAAAAATCGTTATTTTTATAGTTGACAGCGGCAAAAACTTATGTATATTACAAGCCATTGCTTTATGTTTAAAATTAAAGGGAAAGAATATGTATGCAGTAATAAAGACAGGCGGCAAACAATACAATGTCACAACGGGTGATGTTGTAAAAATCGAAAAAATCGCCGGTGAAGAAGGTAAAGAAGTTGTTTTTAACGAAGTTTTAGCGCTTGATTCCACAATCGGCACACCGCTCGTTAAGGGTGCAAGCGTTAAGGCCTTGGTTGTAAAACAGGCAAAAGACAAGAAAGTTATTGTTTTCAAAAAGAAAAGAAGACAAAACTATCGTCGTAAAAACGGTCACAGACAAAATATCACGATTGTTAAAATCACGGATATTTTAGGTTAATGAAAAGGAGAAAACGTTATGGCACATAAGAAATCCGGTGGTAGCTCCAATAACGGTCGTGATTCCGAAGGTCGTCGTTTGGGTGTTAAAAAGTTCGGCGGCGAAGCGGTAATTCCGGGCAACATCATCATTCGTCAACGCGGAACAAAATATCATCCGGGACAGAATGTCGGCTTGGGTAAAGATCACACGATTTTTGCTACTTCTGAAGGTAAAGTTGAATTTAAGACTAAGGCCAACGATAAGGTTTACGTTTCCGTCGTTGCCGAATAATCTTTGATTCTGTTGAATATAAGGGGCGTAATGCCCCTTTATTTATATAAAGATACTTAAAACACAGCGTCAAAAGGAAAAATAATGAAGTTTTTGGATCAGGCGAAAATATACATCAAAGCCGGCGACGGAGGTAAGGGTTGCGTGGCCTTTCGCCGTGAAAAATTTATTGAATTCGGCGGACCGAACGGCGGTGACGGCGGCGACGGCGGCAGCGTATATTTTGAGGCGGTCGAAAACCTCAACACGCTGATTGACTTTCGCTATCAACAACATTTTAAAGCGCAAAAAGGTCAGCAGGGTATGGGCTCGGAAATGACCGGTTACAAGGGTGAAGACCTGATTATTAAAGTTCCGGTCGGCACCGAAATCGTGGCCGATGACGGTGAAACCGTGTTGAAAGATATGGTGGTGGCCGGTGAACGCTTTTTAATCGCAAAAGGCGGCAAAGGCGGTTTGGGTAACACACGTTTTAAAACCTCGACCAATCAGGCACCGCGCTATGCCGGTCCGGGCACACCGGGCGAAGAAATATGGGTGTGGTTGCGCCTCAAAATCATTGCCGATGTCGGCTTAATCGGCTTGCCAAATGCCGGCAAATCAACATTTTTGTCGGCGGTAACGGCGGCACGTCCGAAAATTGCCTCCTACCCGTTCACAACCTTGCACCCGCATTTGGGTGTAGCTTGGGTATCCGGCAAAGAAATGGTGCTTGCTGATATTCCGGGGTTGATTGAAGGCGCTCACGACGGTGTCGGTTTGGGCGACAGATTCTTAAAGCACGTTGAGCGTTGCTCGGTATTTTTGCACCTTTTGGATGCCACCGCCGAAGATGTAGCAACAGATTATAAGACGATTCGCAAAGAATTGGAACTCTATAATGATAAGCTGAAACAAACACCGGAAGTTGTTGCACTCAACAAATGCGATGCCCTGAGCGAAGATGAAATTGCCGACAAACTGAAAGCGCTGAAAAAAGTATGCAAAAATAAAATCTTTACGATTTCGGCTGTGGCTCATCAAGATTTGGAATCGTGTCTGCAAGTCGTTGACGCGTTAATAACGCGCGGCAATCGTGCCAAAAATAAAGAAGCCGAATCCGAAATCATTATCGAACAAAAACCGTGGTCCCCGTTGGGATAAATCAGGAGAATAAAAAAGTGACAAATCCAAAAGAAAATAATGCAATTTTGAAAATCATCACCGATTCGCTCGACGATATGAAAGCCGAGGATATTGTTGTCATTGACTTGGAAGGTAAAACGTCTATTGCCAGTTATATGGTGGTGGCAAGCGGTAATTCCAACCGCCACGTTGCTTCAATTGCGCAAAAAATCGAAGAAAATCTCAAAGCCGCCGGTCACAAAACCACCGTTGAGGGTGAAGTCAAAGCCGACTGGGTGTTGATTGACGCGTTTGACGTGATTGTGCACATCTTCCGTCCGGAAGTGCGCGAGTTTTATAATCTCGAAAAAATGTGGCAATCCGCCGCCAATTTAAGAGAAAAATAATATGTTCAAACCGGCAAAATTCATTTCCGCATTATTTGGGATAATGCTGATATCCGCCAATGTTTCCGCACAAACTCCTATAAATCGGAAAAATCTGAATTTGGGTTTGAAGATATTACAAAAGCAAATAGAACAAAACACCGAAAATTTTGTTGTTTCCGCAACTTCAGTATATACGATTGCCGCCGCGGCAACAATGTCCGAACAAGAAATCGGATTCGCCCCCGTTAAGTTGAAGGACTAAAAAAATGAAAGCCACGATTATCGCCATCGGAAAATGTAAAAAAAATGCACCGGAAGCAGCGATTATTGCCGAATACATCAAGCGTTCCGGCTGGGAAGTCGTGATTAAAGAACAAAACAATTCCAACCAAACAGATGAAGCAAAATTTTTGCAAAGTTCGATTCCTCACGGTGCCAAAGTCATTGTTTTGGATGAGCGTGGTGTCAATATTTCGAGTTCGGAATTAGCGGCAAAAGTCGAAAACTGGCTCAACGACGGCTGTTCCGAAATTTGCTTTCTCATCGGCGGTGCCGACGGTCATTTACAATCTACCCGTGACAAAGCCGACCTTATTCTCTCTTTCGGCAAACTTACCCTGCCCCATATTTTAATGCGCGCGGTGTTGTGCGAGCAAATCTATCGCCTTCAAACCATCATCAATCATCACCCTTATCATCGAGAATAAAAATACCGCATACCGCAACATAAAACTTGAAAAATATTTTTTTGCGGTTTAAATATGAGCCAATAAGAGGATTGCGATGTTTGATGTGTATAAAATAAGAAAAGATTTTCCGATTTTTTCAGAACTTGTCAACGGCAAACCGGTCGCGTTTTTGGATTCTGCCGCTTCGGCACAAAAACCGTTTTGTGTTTTGCAAGCAATGAGCAAAATTTATGAAACCGCCTATGCCAACCCGCATCGCGGCACATATTTTTTTGCCGATGCGATTACGGAAGCGTATGAGTCGGCGCGCGAAACCGTGCGACAATTTCTTAACGCCCGTTCGACACGCGAAATCGTGTTCACCCGAAACGCCACCGAGTCGATTAATCTTGTGGCGGCAACTTGGGCGCGTCAAAATATCAAAGCCGGCGACGAGATTCTGATTTCAGAGGCCGAACATCACGCCGATTTAGTGCCGTGGCAACAAATTTGCCTTGAAAAAGACGCTAAGCTCATCGTGTTTCCGATTTCTGATTCCGGCGATTTTATCAAAGAAGAGTTTTTGAAACGACTGAATAACAAAACAAAATTGGTTGCCGTTACCGGTATGTCTAATGTTTTGGGAACGGTTTTCCCGATAAAAGAAATCACCGCCGCCGCTCATAATATCGGCGCAAAAGTGCTGATTGATGCCTGTCAATATGCTGTGCATTATCCGCTTGATGTGCAAGATGTTGATTGTGATTTTGCGGCGTTTTCCGGACACAAAACTTACGGTCCGACCGGTATCGGTGTGCTTTATGGCAAAGCAGAGATTTTAGAAACAATGGCACCGTATCAATTTGGCGGAGATATGGTTGATGATGTTACTTTTGAACGCACAACTTTTGCCGATATTCCGGCTCGGTTTGAAGCGGGAACACCGGCGTCGGTGCAAGCCGTCGGACTTGCCGAAGGGTTGAAATATATGCGTTCGCTCGGCTTTGACAACATTATCCGCCACGAAGAAGCACTAACCGCATACGCTGAATCTCGTCTTTTGACCGTTCCGCAGCTCAAAATCGTCGGCACGGCACAAAATAAAGGCGGTGTATTCAGTTTTGCAGTCGGGAAAATTCATCCGCAAGACTTGGCTTTTGTTCTCAACAAAGAAAATGTGGCGGTTCGTATCGGACATCATTGTGCGCAGCCGATTGTCAACCGTATGGGATATAACTCACTGGCACGCGCTTCGTTCGGACTTTATACCGTCAAAGAAGATATTGACGCACTTATCGGCGCTTTGCTTAAGGCCGAAAAATTTTTTAAGGACGCATAATGGAAAACGAAACAGCAAAAATATTGCCATCCGAAATTGCATCGGAAACTGAAGATAAAACCGTCGGTGCAACCGAAAGCCGTTTATTACAAGCTATGAGTATCGATGACACATTGTCAGAACCATTGCCGGAAGAATTGCCGGACTTTATCGCTTATGCCGGAACAACACTCAATTCGGAAACCCCAAGAGCCAAAATGTTTGATATTATTGAAGCGATTCGCCTTGTTTCCGATCCGGAAATTCCGATAAACGTTTATGATATGGGGTTGATTTATAAAATTGACCAACACGATAACGGTGACTTGTTTATCGAGATGACTCTGACCGCGCCGACTTGTCCGATTGCCGGCGTTTTACCGCAACAGGTTGCGGATTCGGTCGCCACCGTTGCCGGGGTTGGCAAAATTGAAGTCAAATTGGTATGGGAACCGGCGTGGACACCGGATAAAATGACCGATGAAGCCAAAGAAATGCTGGAGCTTATATAATGGATATCGCAGAATTGGAAGAAAACTTTTCGTTTTTCGAAAATTGGGAAGAGAAGTATCAATACGTTATTGATTTAGGTCATAAACTCGAACCGCTTGACGATTCGTTCAAAATCGAACAATGGAAAGTGCAAGGTTGCCAATCGCAGGTTTGGTTAGTCCCTGAAATCAAAAACGGCCTTTATCACTTTAAGGGCGACAGCGACGCGATTTTGGTGCGCGGTATCATCGCTGTCATTTTGCTGATTTATAATGACAAAACCGCCGAACAAATAAAAAATGTTGATATTGCGAAAATTTTTGCTAAACTCGGATTAGAGGAAAATTTGACGCCGAGCCGTCGCAACGGTATGTTGTCGATGGTGGCTAAAATTAAAGAATACGCCGCTTGTCAGTAGAGGACTGCAATGAACATTCACGAATATCAGGCCAAAAAAATTCTCGCGCAATACGGCGTTATTGTTCCGAAAGGCGGAATTGCTTACACGCCGAGCGAAGCAAAGCGCATAGCGCAGTCGCTGTCGTCGCGCGGTCCGTGGATGCTCAAAGCGCAAATTCAGTCAGGCGCTCGTGCCACCGGTCACTTTATTGACCACGAAGCCGGCTCAAAGGGTGGTATTCGGCAAGTCACACAAATCAGTAATATTCCTTATGAAACCGCGCAAATGCTCAACAATCGTCTGGTAACGGAACAAACCGGCGATAAGGGACGTTTGGTCACCAAGGTTTATGTTGAAACGTATGAAGACGCCAAACATTTATTTTATGCCGGTATGATTATAGACAGTTCGATTCCGGCGATTACGCTTTTAATTTCAGACGCCGCCAACAAAGATATCGTCCAATTGGCACAACGTGAAAAAAATAAAATTCTGCGCATTAACCTTGAATATAATGTCGGAATCAGCGACAAACAGATTCTTCAAATTCTCGATTTTTTGTCGCTTGACAAGATATATCTGCGCAGTTTTCACGATTTTTTCGGCAAGCTCTTATTTACATTTATCAACCTCGATGCCAAAATGATAGAGATTAATCCGGTCGGCATTTTACCCGATAAAAAGCTGATTGCACTCGATGCCAAAATCAATTTTGATGACAATGCGCTGTTTCGACATCCCGACATTGTGCTGATGCACGAAGATTTTGAAGAAGATACACGCCATCGCCGCGCCAAACAATGCGGCTTTCAATATCATGAATTTTCAGGCAACATCGGTTGTATCGTCAATGGTGAGGGCTTAGCACTCGAGGCGATGGACATCATTAAGTATAAGGGTTACGAAACCGCCTGTTCTCTTAATGTCAAGGGCGGTGTCGATAAAGATAAAATCGCCGCCGGCATTAAAATCATTATGACCAACCCGCGCATTGAAGGTGTTTTGATTAACATTATCGGCGGTTTTTTGCGCTGTAATTTGATTGCCGACGGAATTTTGGAAGCGTGTGAAGATGTCGGGCTGACCGTGCCGCTCGTGGTGCGTTTTGAGGGCACAAACAAAAATGAAGCCAAGGCCATTTTAGAGCAATCCGGATTGACCGTTACTTTTGCCGAAAACGCAACGGAAGCCGTTGAAAAACTGCTTGAGCAAATGGAGGTGAACGACTGATGTCTATTTTAGCTGATAAAAACAGCCGCATTTTAGTCCAAGGAATCACCGGCATTCAGGCCTCTTTTCACGTTAAACGTTCGCTTGAAACCGGCACAAACATTGTAGCTGGAACATCTCCGGGGCGTGCCGGTGAAAATTATCTCGGCGTGCCTGTTTTCAACAATGTCCATGATGCTATGCGCCAATTTTCTTTTGATGCCAGTGTTTTATTTGTGCCGGCTATGGCGGTCAAAAATGCCGTGCGAGAAGCGGTTGAGGCGGAAATCGGCTTAGTCGTATCCATCGCATCAGGCGTGCCGGTGCACGACATGTTAGAGATTCGCGATATGCTCAAGGGCTCAAAAACCCTGATGTTCGGCCCGAACACACCTGGGATTATTACCCCAAAGCAAGCGCGTTTGGGAATTTTCCCCGACAACATTCACCAAGCCGGTTCGATTGGTATTATTTCACGCTCGTCAACACTGACTTATGAGGCCGTTTTACAAACCAACAAAGCCGGAATGGGACAATCCACAGTTGTCGGTTTGGGCGATGATATGATTATCGGCACGGACTTTCGCGAACCGCTGCGGCGTTTTATGGAAGATGACGAAACCAAGGCAATCGTTTTGGTCGGAAAAGCGGATAACGCATACGAGCAACTGGCCGCCGAATATTACGATTCTCTGCCTGACAAAAAGCCGGTCGTTGCTTTTGTTGCCGGTGAATCTTTGCCGTTCGGACATCGTATGGGATATGCACAAAACATTATCACACGCGGTCGTGTTACCGTCAGCGATAAAAAGCGAATTATGCGTGAAGCCGGTATTTTGGTTGCCGACCAAATGGACGACATTCATAAAATCTTGACGGAACTTTCTTTATAATGTCTTTATTGCAAAAATTGTTCAATATACTGTTGCCGCCGCGTTGTCTTAAATGCGGCAAAATTTTAAGCGCACGCAACGGCTTATGTGCCGAATGTTTTAACAAGATTCATTTCATCAGTGCGCCGATGTGTTCTTGCTGCGGTCGTCCGTTCACCGATGCGCTTGATATCCGGTTTGCGCAAAAGCAGTTATGCGGACAATGCTTGCAAAAGAAAAAGCTCTTATTTAAAATGCAACGTTCTGCCTTTGTTTATGATGATGAATCGAAAAACCTTATTTTAGACCTGAAGTTTTTTGATAAAACCGCTAACGCCGAAGCATTGGCAAATATGCTTTATTCTGCCGGCAAAGATATTTGGCAACAAAATCCTGATTTATTGGTTCCGGTTCCTATTCACAGGTTGCGTCTGCTTCAGCGTCGATATAATCAATGTGCTGTGTTGGCAAAATATTTGTCGCGCAAAACACAAATTCCGACCGACTTTAGTTCACTGATACGTTGTCGCAATACCATTCCGCAAGTTCAGCTTTCGGGGCGGGCGCGCCGCAACAATTTGAAACAGGCGTTTACGGTTAAATATCCGCAAAATATTAAAGGAAAAAAAGTTGTGTTGATTGATGATGTTTCCACCACCGGTTCAACCTTAAACGAATGTGCCAAGGCCCTGAAGAAAGCCGGCGCACTTGAAATCTACGCACTTACCCTCGCCCGCACGAAAACATAAAATAAGCCCAAAGAAAAACCCGTGAAGGAACAAAGTTCTCATCACAGGTTTTTCTTTTACGTTAAGCGGGCATAGCTCCGTTGACAGCATTCAAAAACGCACCGACGGTGTTGTCTTCCATCTTTTCGAACAAATCGAGCGGCAAAAAAACTCTGTGCCGACGTTGCAATTCGATAAAGACGTTCATCACTCGGATATTACCCATACCCAAATCTTTGAAAAAATCTGCTTTCAGCAGTTGTTCATCAGACAACGCAAGTTCACATCTCGAATTTTGCACATAAACGATTGCGTCACGAACTTCTTTAATTGTAATTTCTGCCATAATTGTATGTATATAATGGATTTTGTGCATTAAAATTACGTTATTCAAGATTCTTTGTCAAGCAGATTTTAGAAAATTACAATCTTTTGCAATATCCCGAACAGCCGGCGAATCGGCTCTGAATGTCTGATTTTTTTCGTATGGCAGAAAATTTTATGCTTCTCTTAATTTTATTTCTTTTTGAAAGCTCGCAAAATCTTACCTTTATTTGCTATCCACAATCCTTTATTAAAATCAGCAAAAAATTTTTCATTTTTCTCTGCAATTTATAACGTTTTGAATATGCATAAAAAATTATATTGCATTGTTACGCTTAAAAAGAACAAAAAAAGAACAGTTAAGAAAATACTAAATTTTCCCATTGAATCCCATAAAATACCATGTTATACCATTTGGTATGGAACAATGGTAAAGGAATCGGAAAATGCGGAAAATCTTTCTTTTTATGGATACGATTTTCAATAAAGTGGACGCCAAAGGGCGCGTTTCACTTCCGGCAGATTACCGCGCAATCGTTAAAGAATTATCAACAGAAATTGTTTGCTATCGCAGTTTGACTTCGCCTTGCATTGAGGGGTGTTTGGAAGATTCGCTTGATAAGCTCGCAACCGAAATCGAAAATTCGACCGATTTCTTTTCGGAAACCCAAGATAATTTAACCAATCTTATTTTCGGCGATGCCAAACGTTTTTCGTTTGACAGCACCGGTCGCATTATGCTGACCGAAAAACTCTTGAAACACGCAAACATTAAAGACACGGCCGTTTTTGTCGGTAAAGGCCGCAAGTTCCAAATATGGAATCCGGAAAATTGGGAAAAAGAAGAAACTCGGATTCGTGCCGAAGTAATGAAAAACCGTCCGTCTCTTAAAATTCAAAAGGATGCGGAATAATGACAGCACAAAGACAAAAACATATTCCGGTTATGTTACAAGAAGTGTTGCAATACTTGCAACCGAAAGCCGGTGACATTTACGTTGATGCCACCTTCGGCAACGGCGGTTATACTCAAGCAATTCTCGAAGCGGCGCCGTGCAAAGTAATTGCGCTCGACCGCGACCCGAACGTCAAAATCCGTGCCAACGAATTTAAAAATTTCTATTCCGACCGATTCGAATTTCGTGCCGGTAAATTCGGCGATTTTTCTGCTTTAGTGCCGGAAAAGATAGGCGGTGCGGTATTTGACATCGGTGTTTCTTCTATGCAACTCGACAACGCCGAGCGCGGATTCTCGTTTGCCAAAGAAGCCCCGCTTGATATGCGTATGTCGTGCGACGGAGAAAGCGCCAAAGACATTGTCAATTTTTACGGTGAAAAAGAATTGGCGGATATTTTGTATCAATACGGGGAAGAACGCAAATCGCGTCAGATTGCCGCAAAAATCATTGAATATCGTCGCCGTAAAAAAATTGAAACCACGACCGAATTAGCCGAAATCATCTATACCGTCATCCACAAGCACGCCGGCGACATTGATCCGGCAACACGCACGTTTCAGGCCCTGAGAATCGCCGTCAATGATGAACTCGGTGAATTGGAACGCGGGCTGAAAGGGGCTACGGAACGCCTGATTTCCGGTGGCAAATTGGTTGTTGTGGATTTTCATTCTTTAGAAGACAGAATCGTTAAAAATTATATGAAAGCAAACAGCGCTAAGAAGGTTCGTATTTCCAAATATGCGCCGGAATTGGCACAAGATGACAGCGTATTTTCGGAAATTTCCAAAGCAATCACCCCGACGGCGGCTGAATGTTTTGAAAATCCGCGCGCTCGTTCGGCAAAACTCAGATATGCAATAAGGAGATAAACAAATGGGCAATATTAAAACAGCAATGGTTGTCTTATGGTTTATGGTTACACTCGTGGTAGCGTTCAGTTCTTCTGTTTTGAAGAACAAAGTGCAAGGGTTGGAGCGCCGTTTAGCCGTCATTAACGGCAATATTCAGCAAGACATCGCCGATATTCATGTTTTAAAGGCACAATGGAGTATGAATAATTCACCGGACCGTTTGCGTAAATTGGCTGCCGAACAATTATCTTTAGAAAATGCAAAACCTGAACAAATTATTAACTATTCTGCGTTACACTTCAATTATGAGAGCAACGAGCAGACACGAATCGTCAAGACCGATAAAAAAAGTTTAACCACTCTTGTAAAAGCAGAAGTGAAGAAGAATTAAAATGGGTTTTAATGTCAGTTTTTCAAAGCGCAAAAATGAAAAATTTTATCTTCCGGGACAGGAGATAAAAATTTCGCGCCGAGCCATTACGGCGAAAAGCTACACCACCGAAAACGATAATGTTTCAACCTGTCGCGGACGCACTTGGTTCACGTTGTGCTGTTTTGCCGCAATTTACTTAGCACTCTGCATTCGCGTCACCTATGTTTGTTTAGGCAACGGCATCAATATCGACACAGCCATCAGCGACCAAATCGCCGCTGATATTTTTCATTTTAAAAATCCGGTTTCGCGTGCCGATATTACCGACCGCAACGGAGAAATTATCGCTACTTCTTTACCGACTGTGAATTTATATGCCAATACTAAACAAATTCGCCATGCGGAAGAAGTGGCCGCAAAACTGAATGAAATTTTTCCGGAAGAATCTTATGAATATTTTTTAAATCGCCTTAACCGCAAAGGTGCTTTTATTTATATTAAACGCGATATTTCGCCGGCACAACAGGCGCAAGTCAACAATTTGGGTATTCCGGGACTCAATTTTGAAAATTCGGAAAAACGTATTTATCTTCACCAAAATTTGTTTTCGCACGTTTTGGGCTTAACCGATGCTGACAACATCGGTACGGCCGGTATTGAAAAATCAATGAACGAGCGTTTAACCACTTCCACCAAACCGTTGGCTCTGACGCTTGATTTAGGTGTGCAAAACACGATTCGCGAAGAACTGCTCGCCGGAGTCGAACAATTTAAGGCCGCAGGCGGAGCCGCCATTCTGATGGATGTCAAAACCGGTCAGGTTATTGCTATGACCAGTATTCCGGACTATGACCCGAACGTCAATAAAAATATCAACTCGCCGGAACATTTTAATTTTGCCACCAAAGGCATATATGAAGCCGGTTCGGTATTTAAGGTATTCAACACCGCCCTGAGTTTGGAAAGCGGCAAAGTCAAAGTTACCGACAGGTTTGATACTTCTCACCCGATACACTTTCACCGTCTGCGTGTGACCGACCCGCACGGTTCGCACGGTCAATTAACGCCGGAAGATATTTTGGTAGAATCATCAAACATCGGTTCAGCTTTGGAAATTATGCGCGTCGGCAAAAAATACCAACGCAAGTTTTTGCAAAAAATCAACATGGATAAGGTACTGACCGAATTTGAGCTTCCGGAACTCGCAAAACCGAGGTTTTTAAGCTCAAAAGACTGGAGTGAAACTTCTATGATCAGCATTAGCTACGGATATAGTATTTCTCCAACCCCGTTACATATCATCACTGCTTTTTCGGCTATTGTCAACGGCGGTATATATCATCAACCGACCATTTTAAGCAATGTTCGGCGGGAAGGAAAGCGTATTATTTCAGAAAAAACATCCGATTCGATGCGCACACTGTTGCGTGCGGTTGTCACACGCGGCACCGGCAAAAACGCCAATGTTGAGGGTTATCAGGTAATAGGCAAAACCGGAACGGCCGACAAGAACGAAAATGGGCATTATAACAAAAGCAAGAGCATATCTTCGTTTTTATCCGCTTTTCCGCAATCAAATCCGCAATACGCGCTTTTGGTTGTGATTGACGACCCGAAAGCCAGCAAAGAAACTTACGGCTACACTACCGCCGGTTGGAATGCCGTTCCGATTTCTCGCAAAATCATCACCTCGGTAGCGCCGCAACTCAATATTAAGGCAGATTTTGATTTAGAAAAGCAAAAAAGCATCGTTGACGCGGCTTACAAAATAAAAAAATAGTCTTCATAAAACTGATTTCCATAAAAATAATGCACATTTTTAAACTTTATGTTTATTTTTTTAATTTTCTTATTGAAAAATTTACAATTATTGCATAAGTTGTCATTGTATTAGTTGTTATACAATTAAATAAACAATCGTGTAATACGATAAATAATAAAACCATATGGAGAAAATAAAATGAAAAAGCTTTTAAGTTTGTTCGTAGCTCTCGTAGCTTTGTCCGGTTGTTCTATGTTTGGTGCAAACGGCGGTTTGTTCAGCGGTGCTGACTGCGAATCGAGAAATGCTCGTGATTTTGCTGAAAACACAACAGATACTGTATTCTTTGCTACAGACAGTTCTGCTTTGTCGGCTGAAGCTCGTGCCGCTTTGGATTCTCAAGCAGCTTGGTTGAAGAGCCACGACGATGTGAACGTAATTGTTCAAGGTTACTGCGATGAAAGAGGTACCCGTGAATACAACTTGGCTTTGGGTGAACGCCGTGCCAACGCTGTTAAACAATACTTGGTAGCTCAAGGTGTTGCAGAAAACAGAATTTCTACAATTTCTTACGGTAAAGAAAGACCGGCTGTATTCGGCAGCAACGAAGCAGCTTGGGCTCAAAACCGTCGTGCCGTTACAGTTGTAAGCTCAGCTGAATAATACGACAGTTTAAAGTAGATTCATTAAAAGGCGCAGCTTATACGGTTGCGTCTTTTTTTGTTTTGTCTTGTAATCTTGAAAAAAGCGCATTATAAATGAGATGTATTTTATTTTAACGAGGGGAAAATGAAACGGATTCTATTTTGCACAATCGCTTTAAGCGCACTTATGTTACCAAAATTTGTAAATGCGGCAACGCTCGAACAAGAGTTGTCAACATTGCGTGAAGATGTCAAAGTTTTGCAACGCCAACTCTATCGCGAAAACACCAAAACTTCACCGGAAAATAGTGAGATTCAGGGCAAAATCGGCGAATACGACGAAATTATCCGCAAATTGAACGGTCGTATGGACGAACTCGAACATCAACTCAAGACCAATGACGAAAAAATAGAAAGATATAATCGCGATATGGAAATCCGCCTCAAAATTTTGGAAGGTCGCCCGATTCCAAGCGAATTAAGCGCCCCTGTTCCAATTCTGCCGACCACATACGACGCACCGGTAGCAACAAATGCCGCCGCTTCGGTTGCCGGAGAAAAAATCAGCGGCAATGATTTAGCTCCGATAGATGGTGAACCGGTTCCGCTTGTTGTTCCGACGCAAGTTGCCGGCAACCTTGTCAACGCCAACGACCCGCAAACAATGTATGATAACGCCCTCAGAGCATATAATACCGGCTATTATGACGAAGCAGAACTTGCGTTTTCCGATATTTTAAGCAGATTCCCGAACCACGCACTCGCCAGCAACGCACAATATTGGCTCGGCGAAATTTATCTTAAACAAAAAAATTATGATAAAGCCAAAGTTGCATTCAAAAACGGCTACGAAACATACAAAAACGGCAATAAAGGCGCCGACAGCTTATATCGTTTGGCAACAACTTTTGAACTTTTGAACGATTCCCAGCACGCTTGCCTGATTTTGATGAGTTTTGAAGATGAGTATCCGTCCGGACACGCTGAAATCAGAGCTAAAGTTATCTCTGAACAACTGAAATTAAAGTGCAAATAGGGATGAAAAGTTGCAAACATTTTTTGCGCGCCATAAAATCAAACCGCAAAAAGTCGCCGTTGCCGTTTCCGGCGGCGCCGATTCGCTTGCACTTGCACTTATGGCAAAAGATGAACTGGCCGTATTCGGTTATGAAGTTACAGCCCTGACGGTTGATCATAAATTACGTCCGACTTCGACGCAAGAAGCCGCCTACGTTGCCGAGGTAATGAAAACACACGGCATCGAACATCATATTTTGGAGTGGACAAGTGAAAAACCGAAAACCGGTGTGGAAGAAACCGCTCGAATCGCGCGTTATCAACTCCTGACCGAATGGTGTCAAAATCACGGTGTCAGCATTCTGCTGACGGCACACCACCTTAATGACCAAGCCGAAACATTTTTAATGCGTCTGCAACGCGGCAGCGGACTCGACGGCTTGTGTTGTATGCGTGAAGTGTCCGATAATAACGGCGTTATGATTGCCCGTCCGCTTTTGAAAACCGCACCGGAAGCTCTGCGGCAATATCTGCAACACAAAAATATTAAATGGATTGAAGATGAATCTAACGGCAACACCGACTACTTACGCAACCGTATCCGTGCTTTTATGCCGCAAATTGAAAAAGAAATCGGTATTACGCCGCGCGAATTGGCGCAAACCGCTTTTCGTTTGCAAAGTGCGGAAGAATATATTGAACAGCAACTGAATCATATTTTTGAAACACAAATTCAAGCCGTTGCAACAAATATTTATTGCTTTCACCACACCGACTTTTTAACGTGGCATCGTGAAATCAAATTTCGGATTTTAGCCGAACTCTGCCGTCGAAA
This sequence comes from uncultured Alphaproteobacteria bacterium, assembly GCA_945835885.1. Lineage (GTDB taxonomy): Bacteria > Pseudomonadota > Alphaproteobacteria > RF32 > CAG-239 > RUG410. Next base: position 9,280 of record CAMAJR010000001.1, on the reverse strand, counting down.
CTATATACCGCGCGCCGAGCATATTTTAAACGCGATTGCGGCGATGAACAAACTGCCGTTTACCGGCTTAACTCTCGGCGGCAAAGAAATTTTCAGCGCATACGGCAATATTTGGATTGTTCCGGAACTGTGCGCCAAACGTAAGCCGAGCCGTGACTTATGGAAGAATTTTACGCTAAAGAACCCGCAATACGCCAAACAAAAAATTCCGCATAAAGCGCGCGTGGCAATTTTACAGCACTATGGAGAAAAACTGTGATATATAATAATTTATCAGAAATTTCAAACAGATTCGATTTGTTTTTGTTCGATGCTTACGGTGTATTTTGGGAAGGCAGCAAATTCTATGACGGCAGCATTGAAACTATGCGCTCTCTGGTTACACAGGGTAAAACCGTTGTGATTATTTCCAACTCGACGCAAATGCACCAAAATTTAATGACAAGCTATGGCAAACGCGGCCTGATTGCCGGCACGGATTATCACTGTCTTCTGTCGTCCGGCGATTTGTTGCGCTACCATTTGCTCAAAGGCGATATTGCCTTTAAGAGCAACCCGCACCCGTGCAAATATTTTGTTATCGGTCAACCGCACACAGCCGCGTTTGCCGACACCAAATATCAGCAGGTCGAAACAATGCAAGATGCCGATTTTATTTATTGCGGCGTGCCGTTTTTATATGATGAAGATGTAGCAAAATATCCGCAATACGCCCATTTGTTCTATCCGGTTAAAAATCGGGAGAATGATGGTCGTAACGTATGGGACACATTGACAGAAGAACCGTTCACGGAAATTGTTGAAAAAGCAGTTGCGCTCGAGCTTCCGGTCTTAAATGCCAATCCGGATTTTACCGCTAAAGAAGGACACCCGTTGGTGCCGGATTCGGAGTCGGTGTTTGTGGTGCGCAACGGCACAATCGCCGAGATGTTTCGCCAACGCGGCGCCGAAGTTTTGGAATACGGCAAGCCACATACCGATATTTATGATTATATTTTTAATTTGCTGCAAGAGCAAAAAATCGAGATAAATAAAGCCCGAACTTGTATGGTCGGCGACACCGTGCGCACTGATGTCAAAGGCGGCGTTAATGCCGGTATTGTGCCGATTTTGTGTGTCGAAACCGGAGTAACGGCAGAAGAAATTTGTAAAGGAAAAACCGTCGAAAAACTTTGCATTGAGCAAAATATTGATGTAAAACAAATTATACAAATTAAAAGTGTGGGAGGACGTTAAATGGCGTTTAAATTAGTGCCGGGTTTGGCGGCAAAAGATTATGTAACCGACCTCAAATTATGCCGCGTTTTGTTTGAAGACAACAAGCATTACCCGTGGATTTTTTTAGTTCCGAAAAAAGAAAACACAAAAAATATGACAAACTTAACGATGGACGAGCGTTTTCAGCTGATGCGCGAAATTGCGCTGGCGGAAACCGTGATGTTCAATCTTTTTCCGTGCGACCAAGACAACGTTGCGATGATTGGCAATATGACCCCGCAACTTCATGTTCATATTGTTTGTCGCAAACAAGGCGACCCGGAATGGCCGGATACGGTATGGAACCGCACCACCGGCAAATATGCGCCGGAAGAAAAAGCCGCAATTATCACAAAAATCAAAACAGAATTTGACGCTTTGAGCGCCGATTCGCAATACGGACAAATTTAATCAAAGGAGAAAAATATGAGCAAAGTAATAACCCTTATGCCTGTGCGTTTGGCAGCAACACGTCTTCCGAACAAACCGTTGCGCGTGATTAACGGCAAAACAATGGTGCAACGCGTGTATGAAAACGTGAAAAACGCGCTCAATACCGATATTGCGATTGCCGCCGGCGACCAAGCAATTGTCGATGAGTGCAAAAAATTCGGCGCCACCGCAATTTTGACCGACCCGAATTTGCCGAGCGGAACCGACCGCATTGCCGCCGCACTAAAGGTTTTAGACCCAGAAGGCACAAAATACGACATTGTAGTTGACTTTCAGGGAGACAACATCAATGTTGACCCGAAAGTTACGCTTCCGTTGGTCGAAATGGTGGAACGCACCGGTTGCGATATTGCCACTTGCGGTATGCTGATTAAAACCGAAGAAGACAAGAATAATCCGAACGTCGTGAAAATCATTATGGGTTTGAAAGAAGGTGAAAAAGAAGCACGTTGTCTTTACTTTACGCGTGCCACCGCGCCATATACGCGTAATCCGGAAAAATGCCCGAATCAAGATTTGTATTACCATATCGGCATTTATGTTTTCAAAGCGGCATCATTGCAAAAAATGGTATCGCTTCCGACCGGCGTGTTAGAAAAGCGTGAGGCATTGGAACAACTGCGTGCGCTTGAAAATGGTATGGAAGTTCGCGCTATGTTAGTTGATAATATCAAACTCGTGCAAGAAGCACCGGCTGATATCAACACCGAAGAAGATTTAGCCAACGCTTTGCCGTATATTAAATAACGGAAGTAATGCGCAAAACCCGAAACGCACTGCGGCAAACGGTGCGTTTCTGTTTTTAAAAACCTCTGGACTCAGACAAAGTTTTCGTGTATAATGGTGCAAGTTTTAAGACAAAAAGGAAAAAAATGCGTTATGCCGGAAGAGAATATCGTGTTGTTTGCACAAAATCAGACACCAAGCCGCTTATAATTGACATTATGCCGGCCGACAAAGCATTACATCAGCTTATTTTGCAAGAACGCAAACTGCGTGATGCCTCCACAAAAGAAATCGCCGGTTCAATCAGTTTGTATGATATGGGTGAAGGCAATAAACCGGATATTTTCTTTTTACCGGCGGAGCACGGCGGTCTGTCTACGGTTGAATTATCCGAGCAAGAAGAAAACCGCCTGCGCTACAAAATTACCGCACGTTTTGAAGAAATGATGGCGCAAAATCAGGAAAGCACCATTGTCATTCGGCCGGAAATTCATCAGACATACGTTACGAATATTTGTGCCGATATGATAAGCAAAATCAAAAATACCGTTAATACCGCAGATGCGCCGCAGTCGTTGAGGGAAGAACAAAACCGCATTTTATCCGAGCGCCGCAAACATTCTGCCGCAACGCGCGCTCAAACAACATATTATCTCAAGCAGCGCGACAAAAAATACACCGCGAGCGGTTTGTCGGCGTTGCAAGTCAAACAACTGTTGTATCGTGATTATTAAAGGAAGAAAAATGGAAGTCAAAAAATATAAAGTCGTGTGTTCGCAACCGAAGTTTTCCGACGAAATCTATATTGATATCGCGCCGGATAATGGCGTTATTCATGACCAAATCTTTTTCAGCCGGAGTCTGCTTCATCGCCAAGTTAACAACCATCCGTTATCTCGACTTTTCGGTTCAATTTATTTGCAAGAAATCAACAACGACATATCGGTTGAATTTCCTAAACCGGAAGCGCGTAAAGATTCGCTGGAATACCTCGGCATTTTGAAACAACAACGCAAGCTCGAGCCGCAAATCATTGAGCGCTATCGTAAAATGCGTCAAGCCGGTCAGGAATCCACATTGTTTGTATATAGCGTAAGTCAGATGTTTGAACTTTCGAAAGAAAAAAATGCCGAAGCCGATGCTTTTGAACGCAAACGCCGCGCCAAAATGAAGTTAATTGAAGAAACGAGTGGTAAGCAGACAGATTATAAACACAAACACCTCACACAACTTGCACCGCAAGAAGCACAGTCGCCACAAGAAGAACAACGCATTAAACAAAAAGAAAGATTTGTTGCTGCTCGCAATCGGCGCATTGCCGCTGAACAAAAACGCGCCACGCAACCCCTCGCCGCTTGGCAACGCTTTCAAAAAGAATACTCCGGCGATTAAGTTATACCTTATGCGGCAAAGCGGCGTAAATCCAGTCGGTCAACCGATTTGGTAAAATTGAAAGAGCCCACGTTGCTAACCGCATCGGCCACGGAAAAGCAATCAGACCGACATTTTTTTCAAGCCGCGTCACAATAATTTCCGCCGCTTTTTCAGCACTCATAAAAAACGGCATCGGGCAGGTATTTTTATCGGTAATTCTCGATTTTACAAACCCCGGACAAATCACGTTGACATCAATGTTGTATGCTTTCAGACTGCCGCGCAACGCCTCGCCGTATGCTTTCACGCACGCTTTTGTTGCGCTGTATGACGGACAACTCGGCAACCCGTGATAGCCGGCTATTGATGCTGTTATCGCAATGGTTTTCAGTGCCGTTTTATCCGCCCGTGCCTTAAATATTTCCACCGCCGGCGTGATGGTATTCAGAACCCCGAAAACATTGGTATTGAAAGTGTTATACACGTTTTTGGGCGTTTCTTCACCGGTTGAAACGCCGGCATTGGCGAACACCAAATCAAGCGCCGCCGTCTGAGCGCATTCGGTTACCCATATATCCATCGCTTCCTTATCGCACACACTGATGATTTTAGGATAAACTGTCCCCCCGAATGCCTTGCACCGATTCGCCACATCATTGAGGCGCTGTTCGTTGCGTCCGCTCAAAAACAAATTTTTTGCCCCGTGCGCCGCAAAATACAGCGCCACCGCTTCACCGATTCCCGATGATGCGCCTGTTATCAAAATATTCTCAAATTTTTTTTGCATATCCTTAAATCCTTTGTGGAAATTTATAAAGAATTGTTTTAACATACAACAAGTTTAATGCGAAGATTCAGATTTTACAAGAGGAAACAATGAGTGAATTATTACATAAGTTAAACGATGTGCGTCGTGGCATTATGTTTGTGATTGAGGCCCCGAGCGGAACCGGTAAAACCACCGTCGTTAAGCGCCTTTTGGCAGAAGACGAACACCTGAATTGGTCTGTTTCGGTCACCACACGTCAACCGCGTGCCGGCGAAGTCAATGGTGTTGACTATTATTACGTCAGCGACGAAGAATACGACAAAATGCTCGCCGAAGATGCTTTTTACGAATACGTCGATTCGCAATACGGCAGCCGTTACGGCACGCTTCGCAGTGAAGTCGACGGTTTTATCAATGTCGGCAAAGATGTGCTGTTTGATATGGATTGGGACGGTTTGCGCCAAATAAAAGAAAAAGCACCGAATGATGTTGTTTCAATTTATCTCTTGCCGCCGTCGGTTAAAGAACTGCGCCGCCGCTTGGAAGGACGCGGCACCGATACGCAGGAAACCATCGATAAACGTATGAATATGTTGGTCGATAAAATGAAACATTGGGTAGAATACGACTATGTTTTGATTTGTGATAATCCGGAACAGGCAACATTAGCCATTCGCCGTATTTTCTTTGCCGAGCGGATGAAGCGCGTGCGTCAAACCGGCTTAGTCGAGTTTACGCAACAATTAGTTGATGAGGTTAAAAATGGCTGATTTTCCGTTTATTAATAAATACGGAAAAATTACATACAGCGACCCGGCTGATGCTTTTGTGCGCAGTCGCACTTATATTATTTTGAAAAGCAAAACCGATGTTCTTTGCCTATATCATACCGAAGATGATTTATATACGTTACCGACATCAAACGACTTGACGGTCAACGGGCAACATACAAACGAGTGGACAACCGTGTCGTATTTAACGGAAAACCGCCACCCGATAAAAGAAACACAGACTTACTTTGTTTATTCCGTTGAAAAAGGCGAATTGCCCGATAAATCATTTCAATGGTGCAAAGTCGATGATATTTTATTGAATAAAATTGCCTTTGACTGCACCAAACTCGTCGGTATCAAAAATTTAATCGTGAGGTCACAAGAATGAACAAAATCTACAACTCCGTTGAAGAATTAGTCGGAAAAACTCCGCTCTTAAAACTCAATAAATTGATGCGAAAATTGGATTTAAAAGCCAATATCTTGGCAAAATGCGAATTTTATAACCCGATTTTTTCGATTAAGGACCGCATCGCGCTGAATATGATTAACAAAGCGCCGTTTTCCAAAATCAACGCCGATACCATATTTATAGAAGCAACATCAGGCAACACCGGCGCGGCATTGGCGGCTTTTTGTGCGGCACGCGGCTATAAACTGATTATCGTTATGCCGGAAAATATGAGTCGCGAAAAAATCGCGCTGATACGCCAATTCGGAGCTGAAGTTATGCTCACGCCTGCGGCAGACGGTATGGCCGGTGCCATCAAAAAAGTCGAAATTCTTAAACAGAGGTCAAATAATATTATCGAATTTAAGCAGTTTGAAAATCCGGCTAATGTTGAAGCGCACAAACTCACGACCAGCGTCGAAATTTTGGAAGATACCGACGGTGCGGTTGATGCAATTGTCTGCGGTGTCGGCACTTCAGGCACATTGACCGGTATTGCCTCAACTTTGCGCACGGTTAATCCTGACCTTTATGTGATGGCGGTTGAGCCGGCGGAAAGTCCTGTGCTTTCGGGCGGGCAAAAGGGAACGCACCAAATCGGCGGAATCGGTGCCGGATTTGTGCCGCCGTTGTATGATAAAAACCTTGTAAATGAAGTTTATCCGGTTGCGAGCAAATCCGCTTTGGCAATGACCAAGACCGTTGCTCAAACAGAGGGCTTGCCGGTCGGCGTTTCGGCGGCAGCCGCACTCTGCGGCGCAATCGAATGGGCCAAAAGACCGGAAAACGAAGGCAAAAACATCGTCGTTATTCTGCCGGACAGCGTTGAACGTTATTTATCGAACCCGTTTTTTGATGAACCGGAAACAATGGAGCTGTAATGAAATCTTTTGCAATCTTAAGCCGCTATATCACCCGTCAACTGCTCGTTAATTTCTTTATCGTGCTGTTTGCGATTCTCGGTATAATTTTGATGTTTGACACGATTGAGTCATTGCGTCGCGTTTCCGGTCGCGAAGATGTAACATTTTGGTTCACGGTGCAATATGCCGTCACGCGCATTACCAAAACGGTGGAAATAGTGTTTCCGTTTGTGTTGATGGTTGCGGCAATGCTGACTTTTTGGCGCCTCAGCAAAAACAACGAATTTGTGATTATTCGCTCGACCGGTGTTTCGATTTTTGCTTTTTTGCGCCCGCTGATAATTGCAACATTTTTCTTAGGGCTTTTGAATGTTGCGCTGATTAATCCGATTTCGGCCAAAATGTTTGAATTGCACGAAACACTCTCATATCGCTTGCAATCCCGCAACCCGAACGCCGTTCTTTTTTCAAGCAAGGGGTTATGGATTCGAGAAGCAACGAATGACGGCAAAGTTTTACTGATTCAAGCCAAAAGTTTGCAACAGGACGACGATAAATCGGTATGGATGCGTGATGTTATGATTACCGAACTCAATGAAACTTCACAAATCAAAAAAAGCTATAACGCCTCGTTTGCCTCGCTTGACGGCAATATTTTCCACCTCAAAGATGTTAAAGTTATGGTCAGCGGCGAACCGGTGGAAACGCTGTCTGATTTTGCTTATGAAACGACCATCAACGTGCAAAGGATTAAAGAAAACTTTATCGAGCCGGAAGCCATTTCGTTTTGGCAACTGCCGGATACGATTCATTTTTATGAAAAAGCCGGCTTTTCGGCACGTCAGCATTGGATGCGCTATTTGAGTTTGTTACTCTCGCCGTTTTTGCTTATCGGTATGTTGTTGCTGGCGGCGGTCTTTATGTTGCAAAATACTCTGCGCGGCTCGGCAATTATGTGGCGCGTGGTTATCAGCATCGTGACCGGTTTCACGTTTTATTTTTCATCGCAAGTTGTTTATGCATTTGGTATTAACGGCTATATTCCGATATGGCTTGCCGTTGCTGCTCCGACAATGATTATTTGGCTGATAGCCACATCTCTTTTGCTTCAATCCGACGAGGGTTAAACGGCTTTTGCACATAAAAAAACGCCCGAAACGAAAGATGTTAAAAACATTTTTCATCACGGGCCTTAAAAGTTATGCTTCGTCCATATCTTGTAAGAGTGCATTTGCCGCCTCCAAGAAAGTTTGAACTGTGTTATTGCTCTCGAGTGCCTTACATACTTCTGCCGGCAGATAGATATGGTGCACACGTTGCAGTTCATCGACCAACATCAACACACGCTGTTCATCCATCCCCAAATCAAGCCAAAAGTCCGAAGCCAAGAGCTGTTCATCAGACACATTGTTATTAACCGCGCGCACAATCATATCATAAAGAATCTGGCGCACATCAGAAATCGTCAACTGTTTTTTCATAATTGTAAATATTTTGAATTTGATGTATCTTGATAATAGTTCGACATAGCAATAAATACAAATTTTTGCGATTTTTGTCAAGAAAGAAATTCTGCGAGATTATCACTTTTAAGCAGTTATTATTCTGCATCATCAATTTCAGCACGAGAAATCATCTCGGACAAAGATAAGTTCAGGGCATCTGTAATCATTTTAAGAGTATAAAGAGTTGGGCGACGTTGATTACGAAAAATATAACTTAGCGAAGCTTCGCTGATTCCTGATAACTGCGCCAAAGTGTAATTACTTATACCTTTCTCTTGTTGCTCTTTCTTTATAAGAGCAACGACTTTGTCACTAAATATTTGTGCTTCTCGAATTTTCATAAACACATCATAAAGCATCTTGACAATTCTTTTTACTTAACTATAGTGAAGCAATTAAAAATATTACATCAAGGGAAGTTGTGATGAAAAAAAATAATAAAAAGAGAGATTCAAATATTATCACCGTTCAAAATACCGATGGCGATGCTGATACAACCGCCGAAATCGTAGTGCAAAATAAAATTGACTATACGCCGAAAGTTTCGGTGATTATTCCGGTCTATAATGTGGAACAATATCTGCGGCAGTGTCTTGACAGTGTGGTTAATCAGACACTGCGTGAAATAGAAATTATCTGCGTTGATGACGGCTCAACCGATTCCTCTTTGGATATTTTAAAAGAGTATGCTGCAAAAGACAAGCGCGTTACCGTTCTCAAACAAGAGAACTTGCATGCCGGAGTCGCCCGCAACGCCGGTTTAGCTGTAGCAAAGGGAGAGTATATTCACTTTTTGGATTCGGATGATTGGATTGATGCAAGCACATATAAAAAATTGTATGATATTATTCAAGATAAACAGGCTGATTTTATAAAATTTAAATCTTATTCATACGACAATATAGAGCAAAAAATAGTTAATTCTTATTTTACAAATATGGGAGCAATAAATAGCGAGCATTTTGGAAGGTTCAATGATTGGGAAACAGAATATCAAATATTGGTAAACGTATCTGATGCTCCTTGGTCAGGTATTTATAGTCATGATTTTTTGGTTTCAAATCATATCTTATTTGATAATTTATTGTGTGCAAATGATACATCTTTTT